>NZ_JBHYYB010000104.1:0-31747 GCF_042752535.1 Kitasatospora sp. NPDC059327
GGACCTGGCCTTCGCCCATGATGCGAACGATCACGGTGCTCCGTTCCTGGGGTGGTGCCGCGGCCTCGGGGGCCGCGGCGCGGCCCCCCTCCCACCGCCCCGGCGGCCCGCCCGCCCCGCCCGCCCCGGGCGGGGCGACCGGGCGCGGAGCGCGCACCGCGGCCGCCGGTCTCGCCGAGGTCCTCGACCTCCTCCGCGCCGAGCCCGGCCCGGGTCCGCTCCGAACGCGGCAGGACACCGGTGGTGCCCTTGGCGATCTTCAGCAGCTCGAACAGGTGCGGCGAGGTGGAGTAGGTCTCCTCCGGGGCGTTGAACGGCAGGTCCAGCGCCTTGTTGATCAGCTGCCAGCGCGGGATGTCGTCCCAGTCGACCAGGGTGACGGCGGTGCCCGACGCGCCGGCGCGGCCGGTGCGGCCGATCCGGTGCAGGTAGGTCTTCTCGTCCTCGGGGCACTGGTAGTTGATGACGTGCGTCACGCCCTCGACGTCGATGCCCCGGGCCGCGACGTCGGTGCAGACCAGGACGTCGACCTTGCCGTTGCGGAAGGCCCGCAGGGCCTGCTCGCGGGCGCCCTGGCCGAGGTCGCCGTGGACCGCGCCGGCCGCGAAGCCGCGCTGGGTCAGCTGGTCCGAGACGTCGGCGGCGGTGCGCTTGGTGCGGCAGAAGATCATCGCCAGCCCGCGGCCGTCGGCCTGCAGGATGCGCGAGACGAGCTCGACCTTGTCCAGCGAGTGCGCCCGGAAGATGTGCTGCTCGGTGTTGGCGACGGTGGTGCCGGTGTCGTCCGGCGCGGCCGCGCGGATGTGGGTCGGCTGGTTCATGTACCGGCGGGCGAGGCTGATGACCTGGCCCGGCATGGTGGCCGAGAACAGCAGGGTCTGCCGCTTGGCGGGCAGCATGGTGAGGATCTTCTCGACGTCGGGCAGGAAGCCCAGGTCGAGCATCTCGTCGGCCTCGTCCAGGACGAGCGAGCGGACCCCGGAGAGGTTCAGCTTCTTCTGCCCGGCCAGGTCCAGCAGGCGGCCCGGGGTGCCGACCACGATGTCGACGCCCTTCTTCAGCGCCTCGACCTGCGGCTCGTAGGCCCGGCCGCCGTAGACGGCGAGCACGCGCACGTCGCGGACCTTGCCGGCGGTCTGCAGGTCGTTGGTGACCTGGGTGCAGAGCTCGCGGGTCGGGACGACGATCAGTGCCTGCGGGGCCTCGGAGAGCTGCTCCTCGGCGGCCCGGCCGGCGTCGACGTCGGCGCGGACGACGACCCGCTCGATCAGCGGGAGGCCGAAACCGAGGGTCTTGCCGGTGCCGGTCTTGGCCTGGCCGATGACGTCGTGGCCGGTCAGCGCGACCGGGAGGGTCATCTCCTGGATGGGGAACGGGTGGACGATGCCGACGGCCTCCAGGGCCTCGGCGGTCTCCGGCAGGATCCCCAGGTCCCGGAAGGTGGTCTTGATGGGTTCAGCGGTGGTGGACAGGGTGCTGCCTCTTCCGTGTGGAGGGGCCGAGAACGAGCGGCGGGCGGGCAGCCGCGCGGCTGCGTTACGGGCCTGGACGGCCCTGTGACAGCTGCGCGGACGCACAACCGCGCCGGTCCCTGCGGCCGGCCGGTCCGCGGGCCCGGTGAGGGGCGCGGTCTCGGCGGCGTCGGGGAGGATTCCCTTGAGGGACCTGCGCGGGACCGTTCGCCGTGCGGCGCGGTCTCGGCGGCCCTCGCTCGGCCACTGATGCGGTGCCAAGGCTTGAAGTCCAAGCCATGGTCGGAGCCGATCGGCTCTCCGACCGGGCATCCGCGTACGTGAGTGCCCGACCGCCGGTGCGGACACGTCCTGCCGGACGGTGCCGCTACGGAGCGGGCTTGCCCGGCGCACCGAGACGGCGGTGACACCGTGCGAGCACTACGGACCTCCCCACCACCATACAGTCACGCGACGACTCGAACACGTGACGCGTCTGACATCGCCCCCGCCGGACCCTCGCGGACCCCCGGCCGGGGCGCGGCCCGGGACCGGCACCACGCGTGTGTGGGAGGCCGCGCCGGACTAAGGTGGCAGGTCATGGAGACCCAAGGTGAGACGCAGGACGACGCGGTCGGTTCGATCGGCGACTGGGCGAGCCGCTCGGCCGACCCGGGCTACCGGGCGGCCGTGCTGGACCTGCTCGGCGCCCTCGCGTACGGCGAGCTGAGCGCCTTCGAGCGGCTCGCCGAGGACGCGAAGCTCGCCCCGGACCTCGCCGACAAGGCCGCGCTGGCCAGGATGGCCACCGCGGAGTTCCAGCACTACCAGCGCCTGCACGACCGGCTCGCCGAGGTGGGCGCGGACCCGCAGGAGGCGATGCGGCCCTTCGTCGAGCCGCTGGAGCTGTTCCACCGGATGACGGCCCCCTCGGACTGGCTGGAGGGCCTGGTCAAGGCCTACGTCGGTGACGCGATCGCGACCGACTTCTACCGCGAGGTGGCCGTCCGGCTCGATGACGACACCCGTGACCTGGTCCTCGGCGTGATGTCGGACACCGGCCACGCCCAGTTCGCCGTCGACAAGGTGCGGCAGGCCATCGAGGCCGACCCGCGGGCGGGCGGGCGGCTGGCGCTCTGGGGACGACGGCTGATGGGCGAGGCGCTGAGCCAGGCCCAGCGGGTGGTCGCCGAGCGGGACGCGCTCTCCAACCTGCTGGTCGGCGGCGTCCAGGTGCGGGGCTTCGACCTGGTCGAGGTCGGCAAGATGTTCAACCGGATCACCGAGGCGCACACCAAGCGGATGGCCGCGCTGGGGCTCGCCTCCTGACGGGTGCTCCCGGGCCGGCGCGGTTCAGGCGTGCCGTTGCCGGCGGTGGGCCGCCCGGTGCGGGCGGTGCCGGTGGGCGGGCTGGCGCCCGGCCGCGAGGTCGGGCCGGGCCAGCACCGAGGTGAGCAGGGCGGAGGCGACCGCCGCGATGCCGATGCTGGCCGCCGGGTACCGGCCGGCCAGCGTGAAGTGCGTGATCACCCCGCTGAGCAGGGCCGACACCAGCGCGGTGCCGAGCGTCAGGCCGCGGCCCGCCGGGAAGTAGGCGGGCAGCGCCAGCAGCGCGGCGGCCCCGACGACCAGGCCGACGAGGGCGAAGGCGATCGACTCGACCAGCAAGGGTGCCTCCCCGGTACGCGAGCGCGGCCTTCGGGCGGCCGCACTTGTCGCCGTACCCCGGTCCACCCGGCCGTACACGCAGCGGTGCCCCGTTCCCGACGAGAGGGAACGGGGCACCGCGAAGCGGCTCAGAGCGTGCCGAACCCGACCTTGCGGGCGGCCTGCTCGCCGATCTCCACGTACGCCAGGCGCTCGGCCGGGACGATGACGCGGCGGCCGTGCTCGTCGGTCAGCGAGAAGAGCTTCGAGGTGCCCTCCAGCGCCTTGGCGATCGCGCTCTCGACCTCATCGGCAGTCTGCGCGCTCTCGATCACGATCTCGCGCGGCGCGTTCTGCACGCCGATCTTGACCTCCACGACTTCCGTCCCTCCGGGTTGCAGCCAGCCATGCGCGGGCACCGGACCGCCTGGGACAAGCGTTCGCGGTGATCGCGCCGTACGGCTTCACCATAGAGCACCGGATCAGCGACCAGGCGAAGGTCGACGGATCACTGGTCGGCGGCCTGCGCCTCGCCGGACTCGTTGACGGGGTGCATCGGGAAGCCCTTCAGACCGCGCCAGGCCAGGCTGGCGACCAGTCGGACGGCTTCGTCGCGGGGGATCTCCAGCCCCTGGGAGAGCCAGTAGCGGGCGGTGATCTGGGCCAGGCCGCAGACACCGGCGGCGAGCAGCTTGGACTCGGCCTCGGGCAGGTCGGTGTCCTCCTGGATGACCTTGCTGACCAGGGTCGCGCTGGCGTCCGAGGCACGTTCCACGCGCTCGCGGACGGCCGGCTCGTTGGTCAGGTCCGACTCGAAGACCAGCCGGAACGCACCGGACTCGCTGGAGACGTAGTTGAAGTACGCCTCCATCGTCGCGGCCACCCGGTGCTTGTTGTCGGTGGTCGCCGCGAGCGCCTCGCGGGTCGACTCGACCAGGGCGTCGCAGTGCTTGTCCAGCAGCGCCAGGTAGAGCTCCAGCTTCCCGGGGAAGTGCTGGTACAGCACCGGCTTGCTGACCCCGGCGCGGTCCGCGATGTCGTCCATGGCGGCCGCGTGGTAGCCCTGCGCGACAAACACCTCCTGGGCGGCACCGAGCAGTTGTTCACGGCGGGCGCTTCGCGGCAGGCGGGCACCGCGCGGGCGCTCCTGCGCCTCCTGGATGGCCGTCACGGCGCTCCTCACTTCACGGGTTGTTCGGGGCTGGCAAGATGACCGATTCTACTTTTCGGTAACCGCGTTCGCGCCTGGCGAGCGTGAGAAAAGAACCGAGCCCCCTTGTCAGGAGCCCACAATACGGCGCTGACCACCGGCAACGGCAGTGGTCCGACAGCAGCCGGGACGGCCCCGGCGTACCGGGGGCTCATTACCATCGTCCACCATGAGCAGCGCTGAGCAGCAGGTTCGCCCGGAGACAGCGGCCCCTGCGGCCTTCCGTACGGTCGAGGTCCCCGGTGCGGCACTGGCGGTGCACCGGCCCGCGGGCCGGGCCGCCGAGGGCCGGGAGCCGGCCCTGTTCGTCCACGGGCTCGGCGGCTCGGCGGCCAACTGGACGGCGCTGATGGACCGGTTGGCCGGTCTCGTCGACGGCGAGGCCGTGGACCTGCCGGGTTTCGGGCACTCGGCGCTGCCCGCCGACGGCGACCTCTCGGTGTCCGGGCACGTGCGCGCGGTGATCGGTTACCTGGAGGCGACCGGCCGCGGCCCGGTCCACCTGTTCGGCAACTCGCTCGGCGGCGCGGTCTCCGTCCGGCTCGCCGCGCTCCGCCCCGACCTGGTGCGCAGTCTCACGCTGATCTCGCCCGCGCTGCCCGAGCTGCCGCCGCAGCGCACCGCCTGGCCGACCGGGCTGCTCGCGGTGCCCGGCCTGCCCGCCCTGTTGCGCCGGCTGCCGTCGAACGGCCGCGGCCCGGAGGACGCCACCGAGGGTCTGCTGCGGTTGGTCTACGGCGACCCGCTGACCCTCTCCCCGGTGGCCCGGGCGGAGGCGGTGGCCGAGTACCGGCGCCGGATCGAGGTGCCGCACGCGATGCGGGCGCTGACCGGCTCGGCGCGCGGGATCGTCTCGGCGTACACCGAGCGGGGCGACCAGGCGCCCTGGCGGCAGGCGGAGCAGGTGAGGGCGCCGACGCTGCTGGTGTACGGGCTGCGCGACAAGCTGGTCTCGTACCGCTCGGCGCGGCGGGCCTGCACGGCCTTCGGGGACGCCCGGCTGCTGGTACTGCCGGAGTCCGGACACGTGGCGATGATGGAGCACCCGGAGCAGGTGGCCCGGGCGGTGCGGGAGCTGCTGGCACGGGACTGAGCGCGGTGCGGCGCGGGCGGCCCGGGCCCGGGCGGGGTGCCGGGGCGGGCGGTAACGGCCCGGTCCGGGGCGAAGTCACGCCGGTTCACTCGTTCAGGTGGCAACCAGGCATGTGACCGATGGATCACCGGGGCCCGGTCCTACCTTTCTGCTGTCGGACCGAACAGGTGTGGGGGAGCGGCGGCCGCCGGAGAAGAGGGACCGGCGGGCAGCCGCACGCAGGGGGCCGGCGCCCGGGTCGCGGCGCCCGCGGCCGACCGGACTCCTCCACCCCGGGCCGTTCCCGCGCCTGCGCGGGGCGCCCGGGTGCCGATCGAACCGCGCCAGCCATCCGTCGATCCGCTCTGCTCTGGAGGTCCCCCGTGCGCGTTGCGCTGCTCACCGAGAGTGCCCGTCCGCGCCCCCGGCATGGTGCCGGCGGCTGGTGCGCCCGGCTGGTGGAGGGCCTGGCCGAGCACGATTTCGAGCTGTACGTGCTGGCCGGGGCGGCCGGTTCGGGCGTCGCCGAGAGCCCCCGGGGCCGCTGGCTCGGGGTGCACGAACTGGCGCTGTGGGGCCGCAGACCGGCCGGCCGGCAGCCGGGCGCGCTGCGCGGGCGGCAGTACGCCCGGGCGTACGAGGAACTGGTCCGGGCGCTGGTGATGCCGGGCGGGCGGGCCTCGTTCGGGACGGGGCTGTACCGGCTGGCGGCACTCGCCCGCGAGGACGGCGCGCTGTCCGCGTTCCTGGCCTCCGCGCAGGCCCGCCGCACGCTCGAACGGGTCTGGCGCTCGCCCGGGGCGGACACCTCGGCCGGGCAGCCGCTGGTCCGCGACGTGCTGGTCGCGGCGGACCTGCTGGAGCAGTGTCTGCGCCCGCTCGCCGCGCCCTGGTACGGCACCGGGCCGGGCGGCCTCGGCGCGGCCGACCTCTGCCACGTGGTGGGCGGCGGCCCGGCGGCGCTGCCCGCGCTGGCGGCCAAGCAACTGCACGGGGTGCCGTTCGTGGTCACCGAGCACGGTCTGCACCTGCGCGAGCAGTACCTCGGCTACCGCGAGGCCCCCTACCGCTGGCCGGTCCGGGCGCTGCTGCTCTCCTTCTTCCGGGCGCTCACCGAGGAGACGTACCGGCAGGCCGCGATACTGACCCCCGGCAGCGCCCACGACCAGCGGTGGCAGCGGCGCTGCGGCGCCGATCCGGCCCGGACCAGGGTGGTCCACGAGGGCACCCCGGCGGTGGCCCGGGCGGCGGCCGGGCCGGAGCCGGCCGCGCCCACCCTGGTCTGGGCGGGCGCGCTGGAGCCGGGCCGGGACACCGAGCTGGTGCTGCACGCCTTCGCGCGGGTCCGGGCCGCGCTGCCGGCGGCCCGGCTGGTGATCCACGGCGAGGAGGCCGTCCCGGGCTACCGGGCGCACTGCGAGGCGGTGGCCGACCGGCTGGGGGTGGCCCGGGAGGTGGAGTTCGCCGGCCGGCCGGGCTCGGTGGCGGCGGCCTGGGAGAGCGGCACGGTGGTCGTCTTCTCGGCGCTCTCGCAGCGCGGCCCCCGCCTGCTGGCGGACGCGATGCTGAGCGGCCGGGCGGTGGTCTCGACGGACGTCGGGGTGGCCCGCGAGGTGGTGGGGCCGACCGGGCTGCTGGTGCCGCCGCGCGACCCGCGGGCGCTGGCGGATGCCTGTCTGGCGCTGCTGCGCGACGCCGAGCGGCGGGCCAGACTCGGGTCGGCGGGCCGACTGCGGGCGCAGGAACGCTTCGCCGTGGAACCGGTGATCGGCGCGTTCCGGGAGATCTACCTGGAGCTGGTCTCCCAGTGGCCGGCCTTCCCGGCGGTCGCGAAGGGCGGTGGCGCGGTCGGCGAGCGGCCGCGCCCGTTCGCCCGGCCCGCCGAGTACTGGTTGGCCGACCGCCGGGGCGGTGGGAGCGCCGGGCAGCCGGCCGGTGAGGGCGGCGAGGGCGGCGAGGACGAGGGGTCCGAGCGGACCGGCGCCCTCGCGGAGGCGGTCTGATGGCCGGCGGCGCCCCTGCCCCCCGGAGCGGGCCCGCCGGGCCGTCCGGGGTCTTCGGTGATCCGGTCCGTGAGGTGATGGCCGAGTACCGGGAGCTCTGCGAGCGGGCCGTCGATCCGCTGGAGATCGCCGCCGGGCTGGAGGAGGCCGGGCACGGGGCGCAGACGGCCGCGCGCTGCCGGCACGCCGACCTGTTCTCGCTCGCGGAGGAGCTGTACGCCCGGGTGCCGCGCCGTCCGCCTCCGGACCCGGCGACCGGGCCGGTCGGCGAGCGGCGGCGGCGGTGCGGTGCGGCGCTCCGGGCGGCGTCGGCGGCGCTGCCGGTGGCGGCGGCCGCCGGCTCGGCGGGCCGCTGGTCGGTGCTGCTGCCGGCCGCCGTCCCGCTGGTGCTGATCCCGGCGGTGGCCGCCCCCGGGCGGGGCGAGCGGGACGCGGACGCGGCCGGGCGGCCGCTCCGGGCGGTCGGCTCCGGAGCGTGGACGGAGACCGGGCCGGGGACAGGGACGGCGGTGACCGGGACGCCCGCCGGGCGGCTCCGGCCGGCCGCGCTCGGCCACGGGTGCGGGGTGGCCGCGCTGCTGCTGCTCCCGCTGGCCGGGGTCGGGGCCGGGGCCGGCGCGTCCGGCGCCGGTGACGGCCGGGTGACGGCCGCGCTGGCGCTGGCCGCCGCGCTGTCGGCCGGGTCGGCCGAGTGGGCGGCGTGGTGGTTCCGGCACATCGCCCGCGGTCATCTGCGGGTGGCGGGCACCCTCGCCGAGTTCCGGTCCCGGATGCGGCCGGTCCTGCCGGTGGCCGTCGCCCTGCACCTGGCCGTCCTGGCCGTCCTGAGCTTCGCCGCCCTCGCCGTGCTGACCGCCGTGGCACCGCGCCCCGGACCGGACCGCGGCGGCGGTCTGCTGCACCTGGCCGCCGAGCGGGCCGCACCCGGCCAGTGGGCGGCGCAGGGCGTGCTGGGGCTGCTGCTGGTGCTGCCCGCGCTGCTGGCCCGGTCCGGCCGGCCCGGCGCCGCAGCGCTGGGCGCGCTCGCCGGCCCGGCCGCCGTCGCGGCGCCGCTCGTGCTGGGCCGCTCCGCGCCGACGGCCTGGCTGCTCGGCGGCGGCGCCGTCGCGCTCGTCCTGCTGGCGTACGCCTGGCCGGTGCTCGGCCGGGCCGACGCGCACCGCTGAGCCCGCCGGGGCCGGGCGGCCGGCCGCACCCGGGCCCGGCTCCCCACCGAACCGTTCCACCTCTCCGTTGTTCACTCTGTCCGCCAGGTCGAACCCGACCTCGCTTCGTGGAAGGACACCCCCGATGAGGGTGCTGCTGCTGGGCGCCGACGGCTTTATCGGCCGTCGGGTCACCGATCGTCTGCTCGTGGACCAGGAGTTGCAGGTGACGGTGCTCGGCCGGCGTGACTCGGCCGACATCCGCTTCGACCTGACCACCGGCAGTCCGGGCGCGCTCGCCCGCTTCCTGGACGCGGTCGCGCCCCAGGTGGTGATCAACTGCGCGGGCGCCACCTACGGCAGCTCGCGGACGCTGATCCGGGCGAACACGCTGGCCGTCGCCACGGTCTGCGAGGCGATCCGGCGCAGCCGGGAGCCGGCCCGGCTGGTGCACGTCGGCTCGGCGGCCGAGTACGGGCCGGTGCCGGGCGGGGTCCCGGTGTCGGAGGGCGCGGAGCCGCGCCCGGTCGGCCCGTACGGGGTGTCCAAGCTCGCCGGGACGGAACTGGTGCTGGCCTCCGGGCTGGACGCGGCGGTGCTCCGGGTGTTCGACGTGGTGGGGCCGGGGGCGCCGACGGCCTCGCTGTTCGGACGGCTCGCCGAGGGGCTGCGCCGGGCGCTGGAGCGCGAGGAGTCGCAGGTGCGGATGCCGGACCTGTCCGGATACCGGGATTTCGTCGACGTCCGGGACGTCGCCCGGGCGATCCAGGCGGCCGCGGTGTCGGCGGCCACCGGGGTGATCAACATCGGCAGCGGGCACGCCGTCCGGGCCCGGGAGGCGGCCCAGCTGCTGGTCCGGGCGTCCGGCTTCGAGGGGTCGATCGTGGAGGAGAACCGGCCGGTCCTGCTGCCCGCGCAGGCCGGCGGGCCGGGTGAGCACCCCGACCGGCACGGGCCGCAGCACGGCGAGCGGCACGGCGAGCGGCACGTGACCCCGTACCACCCGGGCCACCGGGCCGCGGAGCCGAGGCCGGCCGAGGGGCGGGGCCCGGCGGGCGAACCGGTGCCGTGGCGCCAGGCGGACGTGCGGACGGCCCGGGACCGTCTCGGCTGGCGGACACACGTGCCGTTGGAGGAGTCGCTGGGGGACGTCTGGCTGGAGACGGCCTGCCGGGTCTGACCCGCGCGAGTGCCGGTGCCCGGGTGTCCCGGGGGCCCCGGTGCGACGGGCCGCGGCGCCCCCGACCGCCCGCCGGAACGCTCCGGCGGGCGGTTCCAGTATCCGATGTCGGGTGTCTCGCCAGTCGGACGAGCTGTCTCGGAATACCGGGGCGGCATGACACTGTTGGCGTAGCAGAGCCACCTCGGTGGC
The DNA here is from genome assembly GCF_042752535.1 of Kitasatospora sp. NPDC059327. Lineage (NCBI taxonomy): Bacteria > Bacillati > Actinomycetota > Actinomycetes > Kitasatosporales > Streptomycetaceae > Kitasatospora > Kitasatospora sp. NPDC059327. Next base: position 9,901 of record NZ_JBHYYB010000104.1, read on the forward strand.
AGAGCAAAAGCCACAGAGGTCGGCCCTGGCCACCTGAACTGACGACCATCGGAGTCCCCGTGTCGCTGCCACCCCTGGTCGAGCCGGCCGCCGAGCTCACCGTCGACGAGGTCCGCAGGTACTCCCGCCACCTGATCATCCCCGACGTGGGCATGGCCGGGCAGAAGCGGCTGAAGAACGCCAAGGTGCTGTGCGTCGGCGCCGGCGGCCTGGGCTCGCCCGCGCTGATGTACCTCGCCGCGGCCGGCGTGGGCACGCTCGGCATCGTCGAGTTCGACGTGGTGGACGAGTCCAACCTGCAGCGGCAGATCATCCACGGCCAGTCGGACATCGGCCGCTCCAAGGGCGAGTCGGCGCGGGAGTCGGTCAAGGAGATCAACCCCTACGTCAACGTGATCCTCCACGAGGAGCGCCTCGACAACGACAACGTGATGGAGATCTTCTCCGGCTACGACCTGATCGTCGACGGCACCGACAACTTCGCCACCCGGTACCTGGTGAACGACGCCGCGGTGCTGCTCGGCAAGCCGTACGTGTGGGGCTCGATCTACCGCTTCGACGGCCAGGCCAGCGTGTTCTGGGCCGAGCACGGCCCGTGCTACCGCTGCCTCTACCCGGAGGCCCCGCCGGCCGGCATGGTCCCGTCCTGCGCCGAGGGCGGCGTGCTGGGCGTGCTCTGCGCGTCCATCGGCTCGATCCAGGTCACCGAGGCGATCAAGCTGCTGGCCGGGGTCGGCGAGCCGCTGGTCGGCCGGCTGATGATCTACGACGCCCTGGAGATGACCTACCGCCAGGTCAAGGTCCGCAAGGACCCGAACTGCGCGCTCTGCGGCGAGAACCCGACGGTCACCGAGCTGATCGACTACGAGGCCTTCTGCGGCGTCGTGTCGGAGGAGGCGCAGGCCGCCGCCGCCGGTTCGACGATCACCTCGAAGCAGCTCAAGCAGTGGCAGGACGACAAGGAGGACATCTTCCTGATCGACGTCCGCGAGCCCGGTGAGTACGAGATCGTCAACATCCCCGGCGCGGTGCTGATCCCGAAGAACGAGTTCCTGATGGGCAACGCGCTGGAGTCGCTGCCGCAGGACAAGAAGATCGTGCTGCACTGCAAGTCGGGCGTCCGCTCGGCCGAGGTGCTGGCCGTGGTGAAGTCGGCCGGCTTCGCCAACGCCGTCCACCTCGGCGGCGGCGTGCTCGGCTGGGTGAACCAGGTCGAGCCGCACAAGCCGACCTACTAGCAGACACGTGAAAGGGCCCGCCGGATCCGTCCGGCGGGCCCTTTCACGCGTCCGCGGGGCCTACAGCGCGCCCTTGCGCTGGAGCACGTTGTAGGAGATCCAGCCGGGCAGCACCGGCAGCCAGAAGGTGAGCGCCCGGTAGAGGAACACCGCCGGCGTGGCGATCGTCGGGGGCACGTCGGCGACGGTCAGCGCACCGATCAGCGCGACCTCGACCGGGCCGATGCCGCCGGGGGTGGGGATCGCCGAACCGGCCGCGTTGGCGGTCAGGAAGACCACCGCGACCGCCGAGAAGCTGATGCTGCCGCCGAAGGCCTGCACCGAGGCGTCCAGGCAGGCGGTGAAGGAGAGCGTCAGCAGCAGGATGCCGCCGAAGCCGGTGACGAGCTTGCTGGGCGTCTGCATCAGGTCGAGCATCCGCGGCACGACGCCGAAGAACAGCGACCGCAGCCGGTTCAGCACGAACCGCCGCAGCGGCGAGACGGCCGCCACCACCAGGGCGAGCACGGCGGCGGTCAGCACGCCGATGATCACCGCGCGGGAGGCGGAGAGGTCCCCGTTGGTCTGGCTGCCGGTGATCAGACCGAAGCTGAACAGCAGCAGCAGGTGCCCGGCCAGACCCGCCAGCTGGGAGGCGCCGACCGAGGCGACCGCCTGCCCGGAGCGGATGCCGGTCTTCTGCAGGTAGCGGGTGTTCAGCGCGATGCCGCCGATCGCGGCCGGCGCGACCAGCTTCACGAAGGAGCCGGCCAGCTGGGCGGCGACCGTGCGCCGGAAGGGCAGCTTCTCCGGGACGAAGCCGGTCAGGCTCATCGAGGCGGCGACGTAGCTGAAGGCGGCGGCGGCGAGCGCCACGGCGGCCCAGGCCCAGTCCATCTGGGAGAGCTTGAGCTGGGCCGGCTTGATGGTGGTCAGCGCCAGGTAGGCGGCGAAGGTGAGCGCGATGACCATGATCAGGGTCTTCGGCTTCAGCCGCTCCAGCTTGGCCGTCTCGGTCGGCGCCTCGGGGGCGATCTGGAGGATCTGGCCGCGGATCCGGCTGAGCAGGTCCTCGCCGGCCACCGCGATGTCCTCCTCGGCCTGCTGCTGGGTGCGCTCGCCGGCCGCGACCTGCTCCAGCGCCCGGGCCCGGGCCGCGGTCTTCCGCTCCTTGGTGAGCTTCTTCAGGTCGACCCTGGTGGAGCGGCTCATCCCGACCGGCTGCAGCAGCGGCAGCGCCTGCGCGACCCGGTCGGCGCCGAGGACGGCGTTGGCGGTGGCGACCGCCCGCTCCGGGCCGATCCGCAGCGCGAAGGTGGTGAGCAGCTGGGCGACGTCGATGCGCAGGGTCAGATCGGTGGCGGCGATGTCCCCGCCGGAGAGGTTGACCAGGCAGGCCGCCTTCTCGTCGACGACCAGCAGCGACTCCCCGGTGAGCCGGCGGTGGGCGATCCGGCGCTCGTGCAGGGCGGCGACGGACTCCCAGAGCGAGGCCATCACCTGGTCGGTGGTCTCCGCGTCCGTGAGGTCGTCCAGGATGCGGCCCTCGACGTTCTCGTAGACCAGGATCGCGGCGTCCGGTCCCAGTTCGGAGGTGGCCACCAGCTGGGGGGAGCGGGCGCCCGAGGCGGCCGCCGCGTAGGCGATCAGCGCCTCCTGCTCCAGCGCCTGGCGCAGCGACTGCGGGCTGCGGCGGACGGCCACCGAGCGCAGCCGCAGCCGCCGCCAGGCGCGGTAGAAGAAGCCGGAGGCCTGCTGCTCGCGGTCGATGATGTGGACGTCCAGCGGCGGGCCGCTCTGCTGGGCGACGTAGTAGCGGCGGGTGCCGCCGGGAGCGTCGGGGGCGCGGTGGGCGCTGGCCGGGGTGAAGCCGACCTTGCGCAGGCCGATCATCAGGTGCTGGCCGGTGGGCCGGATGTTCGGCGAGCCGATCGCGTACAGCGTGCCGTAGGCGACGGACCAGCCGATCAGCACGGTGAGCAGCAGCGACAGCGGGGTGGTGTAGCCGCCGAGCAGCTCGGTGAGCCCGCTGAAGACCACCACCACCCAGAGGGCGACCCGCCAGCGCGGCCGGCTCGACATGCCGACCGCGGTCATATAGGCGATCACCGGTGCCAGATAGCCGTGCACCGGGTCGGTGAGGGTGCCGTTGCTGTCCAGCGGGAGCCGGGTGAGGGCGTCCCGGATGTGTTCGGAGGCGCCCTCGGCGACCCACCAGTCGATGCCCAGCGAGACGCCGTAGGCGAGCACCGAGGCGAGGACGCCGTCGGCGACCCGCAGGCCGTCGCGTTTGATCAGGCGCTCGACCGCGAAGGCGAGCGGGACGGCGAGCACCGCGACGCTGGAGACCAGGCCGGTGATGGTGGACAGCACCGGGGAGAAGCGCGGCGCGTTGGAGGCGATGTCCAGCTCGATGCCGGTGGTGGTCGAGGTCGCCACACCGGCCAGGACGAACACCGAGACTATGCCGAGGACGCCGGCCAGGAAGCGGATCAGGTCCGACGGGCGGTGCGCGCGGGCGGCGAGCAGCGGCTCGTCGACGTCCAGGTGCGGGGTGTCGTCCAGCGACTCGTGGGCCTCGTGCTCCGCGGTCCCCTCGGGGACCAGGAAGGGCTCGGCCGCCGGGGCGGGCTCGGTCGCGGGGGCGGGCTCGGGCTGCTGGGCCGGGACGCCGGCCGGTGCCGGCCCGGTCGCGGGCCCGGCCGCCTCGGCCGCGGGGTCGGTCGGCTGCGGGGTCTTGATCGTCCGGTCCTTGATCAGGGAGACTTCCGGTGACGGCGTGGCGGAGGGCCCGCCGCCGGGGCTCGCGGGCATGGTGTCGGAGGACTCGTCGGAGTCCTCGTCCACACCCACGTCAGCCGTCCCGGTCATCTGGTCTTGTCCTCGTATCACCACTCACCGCCCCGAAGATGGTGGCATGCCTCGGCGTCCCGTGCTGGACAGGGGCCGGATCGGGCGCGGCGGATCGTTCGTACCGGACCCCGGGCCGGGCGCCGTGCGGAAGAATGCCGCAGGTGACGGACGCTACCGACGACGCCGGACCGGGCGGGCTGCCGCCCTTCGCCGAACTGGTTCTCGACCTGACCGAGCGGATTCCACCCGGCCGGGTGATGACCTACGGGGACGTTGCCGAGTACCTCGGCCAGGGCGGCCCCCGGCAGGTCGGCCGGGTGATGGCCCTCTACGGCGGCTCGGTGCCCTGGTGGCGGGTGATTCGCGCGGACGGCCGGTTCCTGCCCGGGCACGAGCAGCGCGCCCTCGCCCGGTACGGCGAGGAGGGCACCCCGCTGCGCGAGCTCGCCGACCCGCCCCGGGTGGACCTGAAGCGGGCCCGCTGGGACGGCCGGTAGCGCCGAACCGGGTGCGCGGACGGGAATGACGGGGCAGGATCGTAGGCTCGATAGAGGACGGGCCCCGCCGCGGGCCCGTCCGCCGTTGCCCGAAGCACGACCCCCAGGACGTCCGTGAGCTCCCCCTACCGTCTGGTGCGCAGCCCCCTCGCGCTCCCCGCCCCGCCCGTGCTGGACGACTACCAGCGTGCCGTGGTGGAGCACGCGGGCGGCCCGCTGCTGGTGCTCGCCGGCCCCGGGACGGGCAAGACCACCACGCTGGTGGAGGCCGTCGCCCGGCGGATCGAGCGCGGTACCGACCCCGAGCGGATCCTGGTGCTGACCTTCAGCCGCAAGGCCGCGATGGAGCTGCGCGACCGGATGTCCGGCCGGCTCGGGGCCTCGGCCCCCGCCCCGCAGGCCACCACCTTCCACTCCTTCTGCTACGCCCTGCTCCGGGCCCACCAGGACCCGCGGGACTACGCCGAGCCGCTGCGGCTGCTCTCCGGCCCCGAGCAGGACGTCATGGTCCGCGAGCTGCTGGCCGGCGGCGCCGAGGACGCCCGCCACGGCCGGGGCCGGATCGGCTGGCCGCTCGACCTGCGGGCCTGCCTGACCACCCGGGGCTTCGCCGACGAGGTCCGCGCGGTGCTCGCCCGCAGCCGGGAGCTGGGCCTCGGCGAGGCCGAGCTGCGGCGCTTCGCCGAGGGCGTGCAGCGCCCCGACTGGGCGGCCGCCGCCCACTTCCTGGCCGACTACCTGGACGTCCTGGACCTGCGCGGGGTGCTCGACTACGCCGAACTGGTGCACCGCGCGGTGCTGCTCGCCGAGCGCCCCGAGGTGGGCGAGGGGCTGCGGCAGCGCTACGAGGTGGTCTTCGTCGACGAGTACCAGGACACCGACCCCTCGCAGGTCCGGCTGCTGCGCCAGCTGGCCGGCGGCGGGCGGGAGCTGGTCGCCGTCGGCGACCCGGACCAGTCGATCTACGCGTTCCGCGGCGCCGACATCAACGGCATCCTGGACTTCCCGCAGACCTTCCGGCAGACCGGCGGCGGTCCGGCCGAGGTCAAGGTGCTGCGGGTCTCCCGCCGTTCCGGCGCCGTCCTGCTCGCCGCCTCCCGCGAGCTGGCCCGGCGGATGCCGATGGGCCGGCTGCCGGCCGACAAGCTCGCCCAGCACCGGGCCCTGCTGCCCTCCCGCGAGGGCGGCCGGGTCGAGGTGTACACCTACCCGACCCCGGGCACCGAGCTGGACTCGATCGCCGACCTGCTGCGCCGCGCCCACCTGGAGGACGGGGTGCCGTGGGGCGAGATGGCGGTGCTGGTCCGGGCCGGCGGCCGGTCCATCCCCGGCGTGCGGCGGGCGCTCGGCGCGGCCGGCGTCCCGCTGGAGATCGACGGCGACGACCTGCCGCTGCGCGAGGAGCCCGCGGTGGCCCAGCTGCTGGTCGCCCTGCGGGTCTGCGCCGAGCAGGCCGCCCGGGACAAGCACGACCGCGCGACCACCGCCGACCCGCTCACCACCGAACTCGCCCACACCCTGCTCACCGGCCCGCTCGGCGGCCTGGACGGCTCCGACCTGCGCCGCCTCGGCCGCGCCCTGCGCGAGGAGGAGCGCGTCGCGCTGCGTGCCGAGGGGCGGACCGCCGCCGTGCCGCGCCCGGCCGAGGAGCTGGTCCGGGAGGCCCTCGCCGAACCCGAGCGGCTGATCGCCCTGGACCCCTCGCACGCCCGGCGCGCCCGCGATCTCGGCACCCTGCTGCGCAAGGTCCGCGAGCGCCTGGCCGGCGGCTGCACCGCGGAGGACGCGCTCTGGGAGCTCTGGGACGGCAGCCGGCGCTGGCGCGAGCGCCTGGAGCGGGCCGCGCTGCGCGGGGGAGCCGCCGGCCGCAACGCCGACCGGGACCTCGACGCGCTCTGCGCCCTGTTCGAGACCGCCGCCCGCGCCGAGGAGCAGGTCACCGGCCACCGCAGCGCCCTGGACCTGCTGGCCGAGCTGGAGGCCCAGGACATCGCCGCCGACACCCTCACCGTGCGGGCCGTCCGCCCGGACGCCGTCCGGCTGATGACCGCGCACCGGTCCAAGGGCCTGGAGTGGCGGGTGGTCGTGGTGGCCGGTGTCCAGGACGGCCTCTGGCCGGACCTGCGCCGCCGCGGCTCGCTGCTGGAGGCCGACCGGATCGGCCGCGACGGCCTGGCCGAGCCGCTCTCCCCGGCCGCCCTGCTGGGCGAGGAGCGCCGGCTCTTCTACGTCGCCGCCACCCGCGCCAAGGAGCGGCTGATCGTCACCGCCGTCAAGGCCCCCGCCGACGACGGCGACGAGCCGTCCCGGTTCCTGCGCGAGCTCTACCGCGAGGACGTCGACCCGAGGACCGGCCGGGTGGTGCGCCGCACGCCGCCGGTCACCGTCGAGGACGTCACCCACCGTCCGCGCCGCCCGCTCTCCGTCGCCGCGCTGGTCGCCGAGCTGCGCGCGGTCACCGTCGACCCGGCCCGGTCGCCCGAGCTGCGCCGCGCGGCCGCCGAGCGGCTCGCCACCCTGGCGCTGGCCGCCGACGAGGACGGCCTGCCGCTGGTGCCGGCCGCCCACCCCGACCGCTGGTGGGGGCTGGACGACGCCACCGCCGCTGCCGAGCCGCTGCGCAGCGCCGACCTGCCGGTCCGGCTCTCCGGCAGCGGGCTGGAGCAGCTGGAGAACTGCTCGCTGCAGTGGTTCCTCGACAAGGAGGTCAAGGCGCGCGGCGCCGGTTCGGCCGCCCAGGGCTTCGGCAACGTGGTGCACGCCCTGGCCGACGAGGTCGGCTCCGGCCGCGCCCCCGCCGACCTGGCCGTGCTGATGGAGCGCCTGGACACGGTCTGGGACGCGCTGGCCTTCGACGCGCCCTGGAAGTCCCAGCAGGAGAAGACCGAGGCCCGGGCGGCCCTGGAGCGCTTCCTCAACTGGCACGTCCTGCAGCGCGGCCGTGACGTGGTCGCCACCGAGCACGGCTTCGACGTCACGCTGGACGCCGGCGGCGTGCAGGTGCGGATCCGCGGTTCGATGGACCGGGTGGAGAAGGACGCGGCCGGGCGGGCCTACGTGGTCGACTTCAAGACCGGCAAGGAGGCGCCGAGCGACAAGTCGCTGCCCGAGCACAAGCAGCTCGCGGTCTACCAGCTCGCGGTCCGGGCCGGGGCGCTCAACGAGCTGCCCGGTTTCGACGGTCACGCCCCCGACCCGGGCGGCGCCGAGCTGGTGCAGCTGCGCAAGCCCGACAAGGCCGTCCCGGACTCGCCCAAGGTGCAGCGGCAGGACCCGCCGGACGGTGAGCCGTGGATCGAGAACCTGCTGGCCGACGCCGCCGGGCGGGTGCTCGCCGAGCGCTTCGTGCCGCGGACCGGCGGCGGCTGCGACCGCTGTTCGTTCCGTCGCAGCTGCTCGGCCCAGCGTGACGGCGCGCAGGTGGTGGAGTGAGCGCGGCCGTGTGGGGGTTCCCACAGTGGGCCGGGCGACGGGCCCGGTCTGTCGGCGGTGCCCGTTAACGTTGCGGGGTGACCGCCGCGCTCAGCCACCCCGACCAGCTCAAGGAGCTGCTGGGCATCCCGTTCAACCGGGAGCAGATGGCGGCCGTCGGCGCCCCGCTGGAGCCGGCCGTGATCGTGGCCGGCGCGGGCTCCGGCAAGACCACCGTGATGGCCGCCCGGGTGGTCTGGCTGGTCGGGTCGGGCGCCGTCCGGCCGGAGGAGGTGCTCGGCCTCACCTTCACCAACAAGGCCGCCGGGGAGCTCGCCGAACGCGTCCGCTCGGCGCTCCTGCGGGCCGGGGTCGCCGAACCGGAGGAGGAGCCGCTCGGCGAGCCGGAGATCTCCACCTACCACGCCTTCGCCGGCCGGCTGCTCAAGGAGCACGGCCTGCGGATCGGGATCGAGCCGGACGTGCGGCTGCTCGCCGACGCCACCCGCTTCCAGCTCGCCGCCAAGGTGCTGCGCACCGCCCGCGGCCCGTTCCCGGCCCTCACCGGGACCTTCGCCAACCTGGTCGCCGACCTGATCGCGCTGGACGGTGAGCTCGCCGAGCACCTGGTCGGGCCGGAGCGGCTGCGCGCCTTCGACGAGGAGCTGCTGGACATCCTCGCCACCGCCCGGCTCACCAACGACGACCTGCGGGCCGTGCCGGTCACCGCCCGGGCCCGGCTGGAGCTGCTGCGCCTGGTCGAGGAGTACCGGCGGCGCAAGGCCGCGGCCGGGCTGATGGACTTCGGCGACCAGATAGCCGCCGCCGCCCGGCTCGCGCAGCAGCGCCCCGAGGTCGGCGAGCTGCTGCGCGGCCAGTTCCGGGTGGTGCTGCTCGACGAGTACCAGGACACCTCGGTCGCGCAGCGGCTGATGCTGGCCGGCCTGTTCGGCGCCGGCCCCGGGGGGCGGGGGGCCGGCCATCCGGTCACCGCCGTCGGTGACCCCTGCCAGGCGATCTACGGCTGGCGCGGCGCCTCGGTCGCCAACCTGGACGACTTCCCCCGGCACTTCCCCAGGGCCGACGGCTCGGAGGCGGCCCGCTACTCGCTCAGCGAGAACCGCCGCAGCGGCGGGCGGCTGCTCGCCTTCGCCAACGGGCTGGCCGAGCCGCTGCGCGCGATGCACGAGGGCGTCGAGGCGCTGCGCCCCGCCCCCGGCGCCGAGCAGGAGGGCTATGTGCGGGCCGCGCTGCTGCCCACCCACGCGGAGGAGATCGACTGGCTGGCCGACTCGATCGCCCACCTGGTCCGCACCGGCACCGCCCCCGGCCGGATCGCCGTGCTCTGCCGCGGCGGCGCGGCCTTCCCCGACATCCACGCGGCGCTGGTCGCCCGGGAGGTGCCGGTCGAGGTGGTCGGCCTCGGCGGGCTGCTGCAACTGCCGGAGGTGGCCGATCTGGTGGCGACCTGCGAGGTGCTGCAGGACCCGACCGCCAACGCGGCGCTGGTCCGGCTGCTGATCGGCCCGCGCTGGCGGATCGGCCCGCGGGACCTCGCGCTGCTCGGCCGGCGCGCCGCCGAGCTGGTCCGCACCGCCCGGCCCGAGGGCGTCGAGGCGCTGGCCGCCGCCGTCGCCGAGGCGGACCCGACCGAGGTGGTCTCGCTGGCGGACGCGCTGGAGACCTTCCTGGACTCCGGGTACGGCGGTGACCGCGAACCGGCCGACGAACCGCTGTTCTCCGCCGAGGCCCGGCTGCGGTTCGCCCGGCTCGCCCGGGAACTGCGCGAGCTGCGCCGCTCGCTCGCCGAGCCGCTGATGGACGTCCTGCACCGGGTCCTCGCCGTCACCGGCCTGGAGGTCGAACTCGCCGCCTCCCCGCAGGCGCTGGCCGCCCGCCGCCGGGAGACCCTGCACGCCTTCCTGGACGTCGCGGCCGGCTTCGCGGACCTGGACGGCGACCCGGGCCTGTCGGCCTTCCTCGGCTTCCTGCGCGCCGCCCAGGAGTACGAGCGGGGCCTGGACAGCAGCCTGCCCGGCGGGGAGGACACCGTGAAGGTGCTCACCGCGCACAAGTCCAAGGGCCTGGAGTGGGACGTCGTGGCCGTGCCCGGTCTGGTCAAGGGCGCCTTCCCGTCCTCGACCGCGCGCGAGCGCTGGACCAGCACCAAGCGGGTCCTCCCGCACGCCCTGCGCGGCGACGCGGCCACCCTGCCCGATGTGCGCGGGGGGTGGAACGCCAAGTCCATGGCCGCCTTCAAGGCGGCGCTCTCGGAGCACTCGGGGACCGAGGAGCTGCGCCTCGGCTACGTCGCCTTCACCCGGCCGCGTTCGCTGCTGCTGGCCTCCGGGCACTGGTGGGGGCCCAGCCAGAAGACCGTGCGCGGTCCGTCCGACTTCCTGGAGGCGCTGCGGGCGCACTGCGAGCAGCCCGGCGCGGGCGAGCTGGAGCACTGGGCCGAGCAGCCGCCCAAGGGCGCCGAGAACCCGGCGCTGGCCGCGCCCGTCGAGCGGCCCTGGCCGCTGCCGCTGGATCCGGCGGCGCAGCACGCCCGCCGCCGGGTCGCCGAGGTGGTGCACCGCCGCCTGGCTGGACAGCCCGCCGCCGAGCCGGAGCCGATGGCCGCCGAGGACCGCCGTCAGGTGGAGTCCTGGGACCGTGATCTCACCGCGCTGGTCGGTGAGTTGGAGCGGTCCCGGCGCAGCGTGCGGGAGGTGCCGCTGCCCGCCGCGCTCTCCGCCACCCAACTGCAGCGGCTGGCCGCCGATCCGGACGGCTTCGCGCACGACCTGGCTCGTCCGATGCCCCGGCCGCCGCAGCCGGCCGCCCGCCGGGGCACCCGCTTCCATGCCTGGGTGCAGTCCCGGATCGAGCCGCTGCTGCTGATCGAGCCGGGCGCGCTGCCGGGCGCGGACGACGACGGCATCGAGGACGAGCGGGACTTGGAGCGGCTCAAGGAGGCGTTCCTGCGCACGCCGTACGCGAACCGGACGCCGTACCGGGTCGAGGCGCCGTTCCAGCTGGTGCTGGGGGGCCGGGTGGTGCGCGGCCGGATCGATGCGGTCTACCGCGAAGGTGACGGCCGGTCAGAATCGGGCGGCGCGTCACGCTACGAAGTGGTGGACTGGAAGACGCAGCGCGAGGAAACGGCGGACCCGCTCCAGCTCGCGGTCTACCGGGTCGCCTGGGCCGAACAGTTGGGCGTTCCGCCGGAGCAGGTCACGGCGTCGTTCCTCTATGTCCGCAGCGGTCGGATCGAACAACCCGCAGGACTTCCCGGCCGAAAAGAGTTGGAACGGCTCCTGATCGGGAACAGTGAAGAATGAGTCACGGAGAGCATTCAAGTCATCACGGCAGCGGGCGAAACCTGTGCGTAGTGCACGTTTCGTGCCTATTGTGGGGTCGGTAACCGGTCAACCCCCGTGCTCCGGCCGCCAGCGAGGCCCGCATTCCCTAACCCTCAGTCATCACCGCAGGTGTCCACGGGCACCGGCGTCGTCTGCTGGAGAGACCGAAGTTGAGCGCGACCGGATGGATCAGAGAGCGGTTCGCCGGGCCGACCCCGGGGGCCGCTCCGGGCACGACCGGCACCTGGCCGAGGACGGCGCTCGCGCTGCCGTTCATGGGCATGGCGCTGGTCGTCGCCCTCGACTACGTCAGCAACACCGAGGTGACGGTCGAGCCGGCCCTCACCGCCGTCCCCGCGCTGGCCGCCGTGGTCAGCCGCCGCACCTGGTACCCGCTCGCCATCGGCCTCTGCACCGAGGCGGTGGCCTTCCTGATGGCCGCCTACAGCGACTCGCTCGGCGAGTCCGTGCACAGCGCCACCGTCTTCGCCGTCGTGCTGGTCGCCGCGATCGGCTGGGTCAGCGCCACGCTGAGGCTGCGGCAGGAGAAGGCGCTCGCCGACGCCCAGCTGGTCGCCTCGATCGCCCGCCGGGTGCTGCTGCGGCCCGTTCCCGAGCGGGTCGGCACCGTCCGGGCCGCCGTCCACTACGAGGCCGCCGCCGCGCACGCCCGGATCGGCGGCGACCTCTACGAGGTGGTCAACACCCGGCACGGGGTCCGGGCCGTGGTCGGCGACGTCCGGGGGAAGGGGCTCGGCGCGGTGGAGACCGCCGCCGCCGTGCTCGGCGCCTTCCGCGAGGCTGCCCACCAGGAGCCCGCGCTGGACCGGGTGGCCGGATGGCTCGCGGTCAGCCTCGACCGGGCCCTGCACGAGAACGACCACCCCGGTGTGGAGGAGGAGTTCGTCACCCTGGTGCTGATCGGGGTCCGGCCCGACGGCGTCGCCGAGATCGTCAACTGCGGCCACCCCTCGCCGCTGCTGCTGCGCGGGGCCGAGCCGGTCCGGCCGCTGGAGCTCACCGAGACGGTGCCCCCGCTCGGGGTCCTCGACCCGGTCGACGTCCGGCCGCCGGTGCACGAGGTCCCGCTGCGGGAGGGGGACCGCGTCCTGCTCTTCACCGACGGTGTCATCGAGGCCCGGGACCGGGCCGGGGTGTTCTACCCGCTCGCCGAGCGACTGCCGCACTGCTCGGCCGGCCGGCCGGCGGACGTCCTGCAGCGGCTTCACGAGGACGTGGTCCGTCACGTCGGCCGCCAGCTCGGCGACGACGCGGCGATGCTGCTGCTCCAGTACGACCCGCTCGGGCCGGGACCGCACGTGCCGCACCAGAACGGGCTGGTGGCGCACCCCCGGAGCTGACCCGCCCGGCGGCCCGGTGGGGCCGCCGGGACCGGGCCTACAGGCCGACCTCCACCACCAGCGGGCGGTGGTCCGAGACCCCGGTTCGCGGGGCGGCCGCCGGGCCGACGGCGGTGCGCGGTACGCCCACCGCCAGCACGTGGTCGAACTGCACGGCCGGCCGGTGCGCGGGGTAGGTGGGCGTGCGCGCCAGGTCGTACCAGCCCTGGAGCCGGGCCCGGGGCTCGCGCACCCGCCGCCGGCGCGGCTCGATCAGCGCGGGCCGGGCCCGCCGGGCCGCCCGCAGTTCACGCACCCGCGCCCGGGGCGCGGTCCGGTCCAGCGCGGTGGCCCCGCCCAGGACCGTCCGGGGCACCGCGCCGATCAGGTTGAAGTCCCCCAGGACCAGGTAGGGCTGGGGCAGGTCGGCGATCCAGCGCCGGATCCCCGCCAGCTGCGCCATGTTCCAGCCCGGCACGAACGACAGGTGCGCCGCCACCACGGTGAACGGCCCGTTCTCGCCCTCCAGGACGGCCGCCAGCGCGGCCCGCGGCTCGTCCGGCACGGGCGTGAGCCCGCGCCGGCCGGCCACCCGCAGCGGCAGTCCGAACGGGGCCGGGGCGAACCGCCGGGCCCGCCAGTGCCGCACCGGCAGCCGGGTCAGCAGCGCGGTCCCGTACGAGGGCGGCGCGTCGTCGCCGACCTCGTTCGGCCCGTAGACCCGCAGGCCGGCGGGCGCCGAGGGCTCCGGCACCCAGCCCGCCACCGGCGCGGGCCGGCCGTGCAGCGCGGCGGCGAACCGCCAGTCCGCGGCGCCCATCGCCTTGGCGGCGACGGCGGCCTGGTCGGTGCCGCCGGAGCGGGCCTGGTGGCGGTCCACCTCCTGGAGTGCGAGCACGTCGGCGTCCAGCGCGGCCACCGCCTCCGCCAACGGCCCGCCGGCGTCGGCGGGGTAGGGCCGCGGGGCGCCGTCCGGGGCGAGCGGCTGACCGTGCAACAGATTGAAGGTGGCGATGCGCAACTGGCTCACACCGCACGACGGTACCCGCTCGCCGCCGGAGGGGGCGCGGCTTGAGCCCGCCGGGCATACCGGGTATACATACTCGGTATGTCGATCCGTCACGGTCTGCTCGCCCTGCTCGACCAGGGCCCCCGCTACGGCTACCAGCTGCGCACCGAGTTCGAGGCGCGCACCGGCGCCACCTGGCCGCTCAACGTCGGCCAGGTCTACACCACGCTGTCCCGCCTGGAGCGCGACGGCCTGGTCGAGCCCGCGGGGGAGGACGCGGAGGGGCACCAGTTCTACGCCGTCACCGAGGCCGGCCGGACCGAACTGCGGGCCTGGTTCGACACCCCGGTGCCCCGGACCAACCCGCCGCGCGACGAGCTGGCGATCAAGCTCGCCATGGCGGTCACCGTCCCGGGGGTGGACGTGCCCGCCGTCGTCCAGGGCCAGCGCCGGCACAGCGTCAAGGCGCTCCAGGACTACACCCGGCTCAAGGCCCGCGCGCTGACCGGCGAGGCCCGCCCCGGCGGCTCCGGCCGGCCGGCCGGCCCCGGCGCCGACCTCGCCTGGCTGCTCGTCCTCGAACAACTGATCTTCCAGACCGAGGCCGAGATCCGCTGGCTCGACCACTGCGAGACCCGGCTCGCCCAGCACGCCGAGATCGAACAGGCCCGGGCCGCCGAGGCCCGCCGCGCCGAGTCCGAGGCCACCCGGCCCGGGCGGCGCCGCACCAAGGCCTGAACCCCGTACGACCACAGGAACCACCGCCCGGCCGCCACCGCGACCCCGGGCCCAGAACAGCAGGGGGAAGTGTGTCCCACACCGATCCGATCAGGCGCGGTACCGAACCGGTACTGCACCTGGACACCATCACCCGGGTGCACGGCCAGGGCGCGGCCGAGGTGCAGGCGCTGCGCGGGGTGGACCTCAAGGTGCACCCCGGTGAGTTCGTCGCCGTGATGGGCCCGTCCGGGTCCGGCAAGTCGACCCTGCTGACGCTCGCCGGCGGCCTGGACACCCCGACCACCGGCCAGGTCCTGGTCGAGGGCGTCGCACTCGGCGGGCTCAGCCGCAAGAAGCTGGCCGAGGTCCGCCGCCGCTCGGTCGGCTACGTGTTCCAGGACTACAACCTGATACCGGCCCTCACCGCCGCCGAGAACATCTCGCTGCCGCGCGAGCTGGACGGCGTCTCCGGCCGCGCCGCCCGCCGCGAGGCGCTGACCGCGCTGGAGGAGCTCGGCATCCCCGAGCTCGCCGACCGTTTCCCCGACGACATGTCCGGCGGTCAGCAGCAGCGCGTCGCCATCGCCCGCGCGCTGATCGGGGAGCGCCGCCTCGTCCTCGCCGACGAGCCCACCGGCGCCCTCGACTCCACCACCGGCGAATCCGTCCTCGCCGTGCTGCGCGCCCGCTGCGACGCCGGCGCCGCCGCGATGATGGTCACCCACGAACCCCGGCACGCCGCCTGGGCCGACCGCGTGGTCTTCCTGCGCGACGGCCGGATGGTCGACGAGAGCGTCAGCCAGGACGCCGGCAGCCTGTTGGTGTCCGCGGCCACCAACGCGAAGGGCCCGGTGGCGGAGTGAGGCTCAGCGCCTGGCGGGTCGCCCTGCGGATCGCCCGCCGAGACGCCCTGCGCGCCAAGGGCCGCAGCGCCCTCGTGGTCGCCATGGTCGCGCTGCCGGTGCTCGGCGTCGCCGGCGCCGACGTGGTCTTCCGCAGTGCCGAACTCGACCCCGTCGAACGGGTGGTCCGCACCATGGGCCAGTCCGACGCCGAGATCCAGCTCATCGACCGGGGCTCGATCGTCCTGCAGGCACCCGACCCCGACCAGCCCTTCGACCTCACCGGCGCCGACGAGGCCAAGGTGGAGAACGGCCGGCCGCAGTACACGCCCGAGCAGCGCCGCAGCCTCGACACCGAGCCCGCCGACCTGGTCAAGCAGCTGCTCCCGGCCGGCGCCACGCTCGTCCCGGTGCGGCAGGGCCCGTACACCCCCACCAGCACCGCCGAAGGCCTGCTCAGCGTGCAGACCGTCGAGGCCGACCTCGACGACCCGGTCTGGAAGGGCCGGATCAACGTGGTCGACGGCCGCGCCCCGAGCGCCGGCCACGAGGTCGCCGCCACCCGGGAGTTCCTCGACCGCGCCGGCCTCAAGCTCGGCGACCGCACTTCCGTGCGCGGTCTGGAGGCCACCCCCTTCACCATCACGGCCGTCGCCGAGTACCCCGGCGACCTGCGGACCGTCGGGCTGATCGCCCGGCCCGGCATGCTGGCCGACCCGCTGGCGAAGCTGCCCGGCGCCGACAAGGCCCTCGGCCGCTTCGCGCGGGGGGAGACCACCCGGTGGCTGGTCGAGCTCCCGGCCGGGGCCGCGCTGGACTGGCCCAAGGTGACCGAGTTCAACAAGTACGGCTACACCGTCGCCTCCCGCGGCGTGCTGCTCGACCCGCCGGCCCGCTCCGAGGTGCCGCTGTACGCGAAGAAGACGCAGGACAGCGGCGGGCCCCGGTACCTCGACAGGACCTCCGTGGTCATCCTGGCCACCGTCGTCGGCATGGCCCTGCTGGAGATCGTGCTGCTCGCGGGCCCCGCCTTCGCCGTCGGGGCCAGGCGCTCGCGCCGCCAGCTGGGTCTGCTCGCCGCCGGCGGCGGTAACCGGGCCGACGTCCGCGCGGTCGTCCTCGGCGGCGGTGTCGTCCTCGGAGTGACCGGCGCGGCCCTGGGCCTGGGGCTCGGCGTCGGTCTGGTCGCGGTGCTGCGCCCCTGGGCCGAGAACTACGCGGGCACGCGCTTCGGCCACTTCGACCTCCAGCCGGTCGACCTGCTCGGCGTGCTCGCCATCGGCCTGGTCACCGGCCTCCTCGCGGCCGTCGTCCCGGCCGTGCAGGCCTCCCGGCAGGACGTCGTCGCCGCGCTGACCGGCCGTGACTCGCTCAAGCCGCCGAGCCGCAAGCTCGCCCTGCTCGGCCTGCTGATGCTGGCCGGCGGCGCCGCGCTCGCCCTGCTCGGCGCGACCAGCGGCTTCGGCAACCGCAGCATGGCCGTGCTCGGCGGCTCGGTGGTCGCCGAACTCGGCATGGTCGCCCTGACGCCCTACCTGGTCGGCCTCTTCGGCCGGATCGGCCGCTGGCTGCCGCTCGGCCCCCGCCTCGCGCTGCGCGACTCGGTCCGCCACCGCGGCCGCACCGCCCCCGCCGTCGCCGCGGTGATGGCCGCCGTCGCCGGTTCGGTCGCGGTCGGCATCTACACCGCCAGCAGCGAGGAGCAGAACCGCCGGGAGTACGTCGCCTCCGGGCCGGCCGGCTCGGTCACGCTGAGCAGCGGCTGGGGTTCGGCCGCGGACGGCAAGCTGCTGCCCCAGTTGCGCGGCGCCGTCGAGGGCAACGTCCCCGACCTCGGGCCCCGCGCCGACGTGCAGCAGGTCGGCCTCCCGGGGGACTGCGACCCCGTCCGCGGCAACTGCGGCTACGTCACCATCGAGCTGCCGAAGGAACGGCGCTGCCCGCTGTTCGAGGACACCAGCGGGTCCATCCCGGCGGCGGAGGCGAAGCGGCTCCGCACCGAGGACGAGCGCTGCAAGGAGTCCCGCTCCTACCGGATGAACCCGTTCAGCTCGCTGGTCGCCGGCGACACCACCCTGCTGCACAACCTGTTCGGGGTGACCGACCCGGCCGCCGGGCAGGCGCTGGCCGCCGGCAAGGCCGTCGTGTTCGACCCGCGGTACGTCAAGGACGGCAAGCTCATCGTGAGCGTGACCGAGCCGTCCGCCCCGCAGTCGGAGCAGCTCGGCGCCCCGCCGGTGCACGACGCGCCGAAGCGCGAGATCGCGGTCGACGCGGTGCTGGGCGCCTCCCCCGCCCCGACCGGCGGCCAGGCCGTGGTCAGCCAGGAGACCGTCCGCCGGCTCGGGCTGGCGGTCAGCGACGCCGGCTCGGTCTGGCTGCCGGCCAAGGCGCCGTCCGACGGTGCCGAGCAGAAGGCGATGGGGGCGGTCGAGAAGCTGGCCGACGGCACCCACTTCGGGGTCGAGCGCGGGTACCGGTCCAACGGGGACCTGATCACCCTCGGTCTGACGGGCTTCGCCGCCCTGGTCGCGCTCGGCGCGGCCGGCATCGCCACCGGCCTCGCCGCCGCCGACTCGCAGCGCGACCTGACCACCCTCGCGGCGGTCGGCGCCGCGCCGCGGATCCGCCGCAGCCTCTCCGGCTTCCAGTGCGGGGTGATCGCCGCGATGGGCACCCTGCTCGGGGTGTTCGCCGGGGTGGTGCCGGCGGTGGCCCTGCGCAAGGTGGAGGGCGTGGCGATGTCCTCCCCGGGCGTCGACGAGGTGGTCGACCGCACCGTGGTCGTCTTCCCGTGGCTCAACGTCGGCGTGACCGTGGTCGTGCTGCCGCTGCTCGCGGTGGGGTTGGCCGCGCTGCTCACCCGCTCGCGGATCTCGCTGCTGCGCCGCTCCGGCTGACCGCGCGTCCCCCGTGTCCCGTCACCCCCGACCGCCTCCGCGCGGCCGGGGGTGACGGACGTTACAGGCCCCGCGGCGCCCGGTGACCGGACGGCCGGGGCGGGCACCCGCACGGGCGAACTAAAGTCGTCGGTATGACGAGAACCCCGGACAGCGTCGTCCGCTCCTTCATCGACCGGCACCAGGCCGAGTTCCTGGCCGACCTCTCCGACTGGCTCCGCATCCCCTCGGTCTCCGCCGACCCGGAACGGGCCGGCGACGTCCGCCGCTCCGCCGAGTGGCTGGCCGCGAACCTGCGCGGGACCGGGTTCCCGGTGGTGGAGGTCTGGGAGACGGACGGTCTGCCGGCGGTGTTCGCCGAGTGGCCCTCCGGGGACTCGTCCGCGCCGACCGTGCTGGTCTACGGCCACCACGACGTGCAGCCCGCCGCCAAGGAGGACGGCTGGGCGACGGAGCCGTTCGAGCCGACCGTGGTCGGCCGGCAGCTGTTCGCGCGCGGGGCCGCCGACGACAAGGGGCAGGTGTTCTTCCACACGCTCGGCGTCCGCGCCCACCTGGCCGCCACCGGGCGCACCGCGCCGGCCGTCAACCTCAAGCTGCTGGTCGAGGGCGAGGAGGAGTCCGGCTCGCCGCACTTCCCGGCCCTGGTCCGCCGGGAGGCCGACCGGCTGGCCGCCGATGTGGTGATCATCTCGGACACCGGGATGTGGTCCGAGACCACGCCGACGGTCTGCACCGGCATGCGGGGTCTGGCCGACGCCCAGATCGACCTCCACGGCCCGGACAGCGACATCCACTCCGGCTCCTTCGGCGGCGCCGTCCCCAACCCGGCGGCGGTCGCGGCCGAGCTGGCCGCCGCGCTGCACGACGAGGACCGCCGGGTGGCCGTCCCGGGCTTCTACGACGGGGTGATCGAGCTGACCGCGCGCGAGCGCGAACTCTTCGCGGAGCTGCCCTTCGACGAGGGGCAGTGGCTGAAGGTCGCCAAGTCGCACGGCACCCTCGGAGAGGCCGGCTACTCCACCCTGGAGCGGGTCTGGGCCCGGCCGACCGCCGAGGTGAACGGCATCTGGGGCGGTTACACCGGCCCCGGCGGCAAGACCATCGTGCCGTCCTCGGCACACCTCAAGCTGTCCTTCCGGCTGGTGGCCGGCCAGGAGGTGGAGCGGGTCCGGGAGGCCGTCCGGTCCTGGGTGGCGGAGCGGGTGCCCGAGGGCATCCGGTACGAGCTGGAGTTCCCGGGCGCCACCCGGCCGTGCCTGACCCCGCTGGACCACCCGGCGCTGCGGTCCACCGTCCGGGCGATGGAGCGGGCGTTCGGGCAGCGGATCCTCTTCACCCGGGAGGGTGGTTCCGGTCCGGCCGCCGAGCTCCAGGACGTGCTCGGGGCGCCGGTGCTCTTCCTCGGCGTCTCGGTGCCCTCGGACGGCTGGCACTCGGTCGACGAGAAGGTCGAGCTCGACCTGCTGGCCAAGGGCGTGGAGACGACCGCCTACCTCTGGGCCGACCTGGCCGAGAACTGGCGGCCGGGCGACGGGGCGGCGTGACGGCCGCGGGGGCGCCTCCCGCGGCCCGTTCTGGCAGACAGACCACTCATCCGGATGATTCATCACGTGGGGATGGAACGAAGTGAGCACCGTGCCTGAGACCGAACGCCCGCTGCCCCTGGCACTGGCCCGGGCCGGGGTGGACCGGGCGGCCCAGCACCGGTTCGACGAGCCCTGGCTGGCGGCCGCCTGGAGCCACCCGACGACCAAGGTGCTGCCGATCGCCGGTGGCGAGGCCTTCGTGGTGGACACCGGGCAGGGCACCGAACTGGTCCTGCTGCCCTCCTTCGAGGCGCCGCAGACCGGGGACCGCTACTTCCTCGGCACCGACGAGGACGGGGTGTCGTACTTCGCGCTGGCCGGCGAGAGCCTGCCCGGGCGCCTCGACGGCGACGCCCGCCCGGCCGGGCTGCGCGAGGTCGGGGCGATGCTCTCCGACCGGGACGCCGGGCTGCTGGTGCACGCGGTGGCGCTGGAGCACTGGCACCGGCTGCACAGCTTCTGCTCGCGCTGCGGGCACCCGACCGAGAAGGCCGGCGCCGGCCACGTCCGGCGCTGCACCTCCTGCGCGGCCGAGCACTACCCGCGCACCGACCCGGCGGTGATCATGATGATCACCGACGAGCAGGACCGCTGCCTGCTCGGCCGGCAGGCGCTCTGGCCGGAGGGCCGCTGGTCGACCCTGGCCGGGTTCGTCGAGCCGGGGGAGTCGATCGAGCAGGCGGTGGTCCGCGAGGTCTTCGAGGAGGCCGGGGTGCGGGTCGCCGAGGTCGGCTACGTGGCCAGCCAGCCGTGGCCGTTCCCGTCCAGCCTGATGCTGGGCTTCCTGGGCAAGGCCGATCCGGCCGGGACGGCCATCACCGTGGACGGCGAGGAGCTGGCCGAGGCGCGCTGGTTCTCCCGGGAGGAGCTGCGGGCCGGCATGGCGGCGGGCGAGATCCTGCCGCCGTCCGGGATTTCGATCGCCCGTCACCTGGTCGAACTCTGGTACGGAGAGCCGCTGCCCTCGGCCGCGCGCTGGTAATTTCGGCAATTGGGGGCGTGCAGCTTATTGCTGTGCGCCCCCAATTTCGTTTCGTGCCCTCGTCACGCCGGTCATCCGGGTGTCCGGCGCGGCCGAACGGGTGGCCGGAACCGATTTCCCGCTGGTCGGGCGCGCTGATGTTCGTATCCGGAGGGGCCGCCTCCCAAGCCCCCCGGCCCGGTTGGCGCGCCCGCTCCGCGCCCGGTGTCGCCGATCCGGGGCGACATTGTCGGAATCGCCTGAAACCGGGTCACCGCCCTCGCTACATTCACTCGGGTGACAATCCCACGGGGCACCGCCCAATCCCCCAAATACCAGCGCCTCGCCGCCGATCTGCGCCGCCGGATCGCCGAGGGCGAGTTCACCGCGCAGGCCGCCCTGCCCGTCGAGAGCGAACTGGAGCGCCAGTACGGGGTCGCGCGCAACACCGTCCGGCTGGCCGTCGACGTCCTGGTCAACGAGGGCCGGCTGGTCCGTCTCCAGGGCAAGGGCACCTACCTCCGGGAGCACCCCGTCCTGGACCACCGCGCCTACGGCCCGACCCCGGCCCCCCTGTCGCGAGATCCCCTCGCCGGGCCGCGGGACTGCCTCGCGGTGCCCACCGCCGTCTACCTCGGCGAGGCCGCCGACGCCGGCCGGGAGCTCACCGTCGACTTCGAGATGATGATCGTGCGGGCCCGGGTGGACATCGCCGAGCGGCTCGGGCTCCGGCCCGGTGAGGCCATCGTGGTCCGCCGCCAGCTGCGGCTGCTGGACCGCGAGCCCTACTCGATCGAGGAGAGCCACTACCGGGCCGGCCTCGCGGCGGGCACCCCGCTGATGGAACCCGACCAGATCGACGGCGGCGACGAGGCGGTGCTCGCCCGGCTCGGCCGCACCGAGATCGGCGCGGTGGACCACCTGGTGGCCCGGATGCCCGGCCCCGAGGAGGCGCAGTGGTTCCAGGGCGGCCCCGGGGTGCCGCTGATGGTCCAGACCCGGGTGACGTACGACCGGCGCGGTCCCGTCCGGGTCATCGAGACCCGCTACTCGGCCGACCGCAGCCGGCTCGTCTACGGCGTCGGCGATCTCGCCGCCCGGGCGCTGCTGCCCGCCCCCGCGGCCCCGGTGGACCCGGCCCGGGCCGACGCCCCCTGAGGC
>NZ_JBHYYB010000105.1:0-30775 GCF_042752535.1 Kitasatospora sp. NPDC059327
GGTGCGCGAGGCGGTTCGCCCGCTCGTTCAACTCCCCGTACGTCAGCGACACATCGCCCGCCGTAACCGCGACCGCCCCCGGCGTCGCCGCAGCCCGCAGTTCGAACAACTCATGCACCGTACGGTCACCGGAATCAGCCGCCACGGCCTGGCCCGACACCTGAGCCCGCTCGGCCTCGCCCAGCATCCCGACCCGCACCAACGGTACCCCTGGCCGCTCAAGCACGCCTTCGAGCAGCCGCGCGAAGTGCCCAGCCATCCGCTCGATGCTCGCCGACTCGAACAGCTCCCGCGCGTATACCAACCGCACCGTCAACGAACCGTCCGCACCCTCCAGCACCTGCAGTTCGAGGTCGCACTTCGCCACACCCCCCGAGACACCGAACGGCTCGACCACCACACCCGGCCCCAGCAGCCCACGCTCGCCGGCGGCACCCTCCTCGTGCATGGTGAAAGCCACCTGGTAGAGCGGCGTGCGCGACATGTCGCGCTGCGGCTCCAACTCGTCGACCAACCGGGCGAACGGCACGCCCTGGTGATCGAACGCCTCCAGCACCACCGGCCACAGACCCTCCACCAGCTGTGCGAAGCTCCCCCGCGCGTCCCAGCCGTGCCGGATCACCACACTGTTGATCCCGTACCCGACCAGCGACTGCAGCTCCGGACGCCCACGGTCCGACACCACCGTGCCGACCGCCACATCCTCCCGCCCCGCCCAACGCGACAGCAGCACCTGGAAGGCACCCAGCACCACCACGAACGGCGTCACCCCCAGACCCGCCGCCACCTCACGCACCCGACCACCCACAGCGGCCGGCAGCACCACGTCCACCTCACCACCGAGCGCCGACCGTACCGGCCCACGCGCCCGGTCCAGCGGCAGTTCCAACGCGCTCAGCCCCGCCAAACGCTCATCCCAGTGGGCCAGTTCACCCGCCAGACGATCACCCGACATGAACTCCCGCTGCCATGCCGCGAAATCCGCGTACTGCAGCCCGACCTCACCCAACGACGAACCCCGGCCAGCCGCGAACGCCCCGTAAAGCGCGCCCAGTTCGCTCAGGACAAGCCTGTTCGACCAGGCATCGCAGGCGATGTGATGGAACACCACCAGCAGCACATGATCCGCCTCACCCAGACACACCAGCACCGCCCTCACCGGCCACTCACGCTCCAGATCGAACGCGCACCCGCACTCCGCCGCCACCCGTTCGAACGCCCGCTCCTCCCTGGCGCCCCGCGCCACCCCGGTCAGATCCACCAGCTCCAGGCCCGCACCCGCCGACTCCGGAGCAGACACGGCGTCCACCACCTGGACCGGCTCCACACCCTCCAGCACATACCGGGTCCGCAGCACCTCATGGCGCGCCAACACCTCCCTCCAGGCCCGCTCCAGGGCGCCACGATCCAGCACCCCGCGCAGCCGCAGCGCCGACGGCACCAGATACTCCGTACTGGACGGATCAAGCCGCTGCAGGAACCACATCTGCTGCTGCCCGAACGACAGCACGAGAGGGCCCGAACGGTCGACGGGACCGATCACCGACCGCCGACCATCAACACCCCTACGCCCCGCCAAACGCCGGGCCAACAGCTCCGCACGCACCGAACCCGCCCCACCCGACCCCGAAACTCCCGACCCGGAAACACCCCGCGCGGTCATCTTGCATCTCCTTCGGACGTGGTTCGGTGAGTCGCGGGCTTTGCGCACCCGCGTAAGGCGGGGTGGCTCATTCGGTACCCCGTCGTCGATCGTCAGGGGCCTGGTCATACCGGCCCTATACCGGTTCCATATCGCCGACCCGGCCCACCGGAGCGCCCGACGCAGCGGGCGCAGCAGGCGGCCGCTGCCGTCCCGCCCGCCCGCCTCCGAGTGTCGCCTGTGACCAGC
Source organism: Kitasatospora sp. NPDC059327 (assembly GCF_042752535.1). Taxonomy (NCBI): domain Bacteria; kingdom Bacillati; phylum Actinomycetota; class Actinomycetes; order Kitasatosporales; family Streptomycetaceae; genus Kitasatospora; species Kitasatospora sp. NPDC059327. Next base: position 1,892 of record NZ_JBHYYB010000105.1, read on the forward strand.
AGATGTCTGACGAATGGTCAATGTGGCTATGACTTCGATTAGTTGACCCTTGCTAGCTCAACCGGGCACCTGCTAACTTTCATTGGCATGAGCCAAGTAGCGGATGCGGGAGTCTCCGACGTCACTGGAGACAGCCTGGTGCGGATCTTGGCCACGCTCTCCAATCCGCACCGCCTGCGGGTCATCGCCGCGGTGGCCCAGCGGCGGAACTACGTGAGCCGGCTGGCGCGCGAACTCGGCATCAGTCGGGCGCTGTTGCAGGTGCACCTGCGGAAGCTGGAAGCAGTGGGACTGATCTCCTCCGAGCTTGAACTCTCCGAGGACGGCAAGGCTCTGAAGTTCTACCAAGCGACTTCCTTCGCCTTCTATCTCACTCCCCAGAGCATCATGACGGCAGTCGAAACACTGCACATGGAGAGCTCGACCGAGGTCTCCGGAGGCTCCGGCAGCGCGGCGAACAAAGAGAACTACCAAGAGACAGGAACGTCATGACGATCTATGACTCGGACGCGATCATTCTGACCCTGGGTGCGCTCCTCCTGATCGCCCCGGTCATGATCGTGGCCATCCGGCAGCGGGCCGCCACCTCCCGGGCGAAGGAGGTCCTGGCGCGGGAGCAGGACTACCAGCGCCTGGCCCAGACCTCGGTCAGCGTCCAGGAGCTGACCGACCAGAAGCTGACCGAGATCGCCATCCAACTGGCCGACATCAGCGCCCGGATGGAGTCCGTCGAACGGACCTTGAAGGAGATCGACTAACCCAGCCGCCCGGGGTGGGGAACAAGGGGGGACCGCTCATGAGGCTCAACGGCGAACCGGCCGACGTCTACTGCGATGCCGGACTCGGTGGACCGGCCGACGCCGACCTGCGGGTCGGCGAGGTGCTCGTTCCGGCTCTGCCGCACAGTGGTTGGGCGATGCGCCCGGGGTGCGGCGGCAGCGGCCGGCCAGCCGTCGAGGTCTACGACGGCGAAGACTGCGTGGACGTGCTGGTCGCCACCAGACTGGTACGCGATCCCTTGCGTGGTGCCCGCCGCGGCGGGAGCGGGAAGCACTCCTGGACGCTCGCCTGGGGGCGACTGCCGCACGGCGTCGAACACGTCTACCTGGAGTTTCGCCGCCGCCGGCTGGTTCGCATCATCTCCCCGGTGATCGTGGCGGGCCAATTCTGGATCTGCGAGGTGCCCGGAAGCTACTCGTCGGTTGCCGCCTTCACCGACGGCGTCCGCCTGGCTTCGCTCACCGTCGGTTGATCCCGCCCACCGGCTCTCGAAGACGCCCGCGCCGACTCGACCAGCTCGCACGGATCGCACAGCCCGGAAAGCTCGTACCAGAGGGGAATTCCATGTTCACCACCGCTCGTTCGCGCCGCGTCGTCGGCGCCCTGCCCATTGCCGCGGCCTGCGCCGTCCTCGCCATGTCGCTGACCGGCTGCTCGGTGGGCGGCGACGCCAAGTCCGACACCCTGTCCTACGACGCGGGTGGCCCCGCGAACACGCTCCGGGTCAAGAACCTCGGTGGCCGCATCGAGGTCGTCGCCGGCGATCAGAACACCATCAAGGTGAGCGAGACCTACACCTACACGGACGGCAAGCCCAAGACCACGCACTCGCTGCAGAACAACGAGCTGAAGCTCGAAGCGACCGGCTGCGGGTCCGTCAGCATGGGCGGGAAGTGCGACGTGACGTACAAGGTAGAGGTTCCCCGCGACACCACGACCCATCTGGAGGGCTCCGGCGGCTCCATCACGGTCACCGGCCTGTCCGGCACCACCTACGCCGATATCGGCGGTGGCGGCGTCGAGGTGAAGGCCTCCACGGCCAAGAACGTCACCGCACACTCCGGGGGCGGCAGCGTGGCGGTGCAATTCACGGAAGTGCCGGACAAGGTCGAGGCGACCACCGGCGGCGGCTCGGTGTCCGTCAAGGTGCCCAAGGGCTCCTACGCGGTGGACACCGGCGACACCGGCGGCCGGCTGCGTCACGTCACGGTGGACGTCGACTCCAACTCGCCCCACAAGATCAAGGCCACGACCGGCGGCGGCTCGGTCGTACTGGAAGCGAACTGACGTTCCACTTGGTCCGGGTAGTCAAGCCGTCCCGGTGACCGGGGCGGATCCCCTCCGCGGGCGGTGATCCGCTCGGGCATCAGGCCACCACGGAGTGGCTCACCGGAACGGCCGACCGCTCCTCACCTCCCCGCTCCCAGGCCAGCGCCCAGGTCAGCCGGTGGAACTGGTAGCGGTCCGGGGCGTTCTCGGCCGAGGCCAGCAGGTGGGCGTCGATCAGGGTGTCGATCAGGTCCAGCGCCGCGTCGTCCGAGGTCTCCAGCAGCACCGCCGCGCTGCGCAGCGAGAAGGGCCCGGTGCCGAGCTGGGCGAGCAGTTCCAGAGCCCGGCGTTCGCAGGTGGGGAGCTGGTTGTGGCTCACGACCAGGCTCCGGCGGACTCCGAGGTCGCCGAGCTCCAGTTCGTCCAGCAGGCTCCCGCTGTCGGCGAGCCGCTTGGCCAACCGCCCCAGGGACCAGTGCGGGCGGCGCGCCAACCGGGCGCCGCTTATCCGCACCGCGAGCGGCAGGTAGCCACCGAGCGCGACGATCCTGGCCGCGGCCTGCGGCTCGTTCGCCACCCGCTCCGCACCGATCAGGTGCGAGAGCAACTGGACGGCCTCTTCGGAACTGAACGCCCCCAGCTGCATACGGCGGACCCCCTCCAGCGCCGCAAGGCTGTGTCGGCTGGTGATCAGCACTCCGGATTTGTCGGTGGCAGGCAGCAGCGGCCTGATCTGTTGCTCGTCCTTGGCGTCGTCGAGCATGATGAGCAGCCGGCGCTCGGCCACCTGGCTGCGGTAGATCCGGATCAGCTCGGGCAACCGGTCGGAGCCCATGTCGACCACCCCGAGGGTCCGCAGCAGCTCGGTGACCGCCTCAGCCGGGGTGATCGGGTGCGGGCCGTTGCCGCCAAGGTCGAGGTGGATCTGCCCGTCCGGGTACTCGTCGCGGATCCGGTGCGCGACCTGTGCGGCCAGCACGCTCTTCCCGGTCCCGGCCATGCCCACGATCGCGCAGACCGACGGCGACCCGCTCTCTCCGGACCTCACCCGAAGTGCCTCGGCCATCTGCTCGACTTCCCGCTCCCGACCGGTGAAGTCCATGGGCACCGGCGGCAGTTGCGCCGGCTGGTGGGCCTGGAGCCGCCAGCCGGACGACGCCGGCTGCGTCCGGTGAACCGGCCTGACGGCCTGCTCGGGCACCTGCCGGGCCTCGATGGTCTCCAGCTGGATCCGTTGATCGTCGATCAGGATCGCCTGGTGGATCTCCTGGAGTTGCCGGCCGGGTTCCAGACCGAGGTCCTCGATCAGAAGCGACCGGTAGTCCTGGTAGGTGCGTAGGGCCTCCACCTGCCGGCCACAGCGGTACAGCGCCAGCATCAGCTGGGTACGCGGGCGCTCCCGGTGCGGGTGGACGACGACCAACGCCTTGAGCTCGGAGATCAGCGCCGCGTGCCGGCCCAGCATCAGTTCCGCCTCGATGCGGTCCTCAACGGCGACCATCCGGGACTCCTCCAGGCGCGGCGCCTCCACCGAGGCCAGGTGCTCGCTGACCCCGGCGAGGGCCGGGCCGCGCCACAGGGCCAGGCCGTGCTGGAAGTTCTCGGCGGCCTCCTCCAGGCGCCGCTCGCCCATCAGGACACGGCCGCGGGCGACGTGCTGCTCGAACTCCAGCAGGTCCAGGCCGACGGAGGGGAAGCGGAAACGGTAGCCGGGGCGCTGCCGGTCGATCTCCACCTCACTTCCCAGCAACCCGCGCAGGCGGGACACGTAGGTCTGGATCTGCGACTGTGCGGTGCCCGGCGGCTCCTCGCCCCAGAGCATCTCGCCGAGTACGGCGTCCGAGACGACCCGGCCCCGCGCGAGCAGGAACAACGCCAGCACGGATGTGACCTTTGACCCGCGCAGATCGATTCGCCGGTCGTCCTGCCAGGCTTCGACCGGTCCCATCAGCAGAAATCTCATGGCGTCTCCCCCGAGGACATTTGAGCGCGCACCGCGTCGCGTTCCCGGGCCGCGGTAATCGGTTCGCTACGTATTCAAACACAGCTCCGAGATGCCAGCGCCCCTTCCATCCGGGATCCGGCAAGAACCGGTGTGCCAAGAACGACCAAGAACGACATACCTGATCCACCCGGTGGGCCAGGAACGTTTCAAAGTCCCGGTGATCGTCCGGACGGCCTGGCGCTTGAAGGGGCCGCAGGAGACGTGGCGCAGGCCGGCGGCGATCTTGCGGTGCCCGGCGGCGCGAAGGGCATTGATGGCGAAGTTGCACAGTTTCGCCGCATTCTCGGGCCGTGGCCGGTGCGGGTCCTCGAAACGCCCTCACGGAAGGCGGTGTCGCGGACAAACCGCAGCCGGTTCTCGATGACCCGATGCGACCTGGCGAGTTGGCCCAGGCACTGAGGTGCTGAGATGCCGAGATGCCCGTCTGATGCCAGGTCACATCCGTGATCACGCAGACGGCCTGGCGGCCCAGCCGGATTGCGCCGACCCGCAGGCTCACATGATCACCAGGACTTTGAAACGCCCCGGCCCGGCACGCGGGGCAGGGGCCGGTCCGAACGCGCGGATACTGACGTGCTACCAGCTGAATCCAAGGTTCCAGTACCAGCAGTTCAGAATCCAAGGTTCCGGTATCGGTAGTACAGAATCCAAGGTTCCAGTACCAGCAGCACAGAATCCAAGGTTCCGGTACTACCGATGTCCGACGTAGTAGAATTGACTATGGGTCAGCGGTGGCGGACCTGTTACTGTCGTCAGATGCCGGGAGTGCACCCTTGGGGGGCGGCCTCATCGTGACCGGCGCCATGCCGTGCGAACGGCACGCCGAGTGCGTCGACCCCGACCCCGCGCATTTGCCGCCTGAGCGGGCTCGCACATCCCTACCGAAACGGTCGATACGGCCTTCCGGCTCTCGCCGGATTCCCGCCGATTTCGTCCGCTCGCGCGTCCTGAACCCCGAGCTTCGCAAGTCCGCCGGATCTCCGCGAAAAGCCATCGAACTCATGCCCTCCTTCCTTGCCGAGGGCTATCTCTCACCTGAAGGAGCGAGTGGTGAACAGCCACGCTGCGCGGCACCTGATATCCACGGTCGACCTGAGCGACGCCGAACTGCGGGCCCTGGTCGAGCGGGGCCGCGAGTTCTCCCGGGAGTCCGTCCGCTCCGGCGACCAGCTGGCGGGCCTTGTCGTCGGGATCAACTTCCTCAAGACCTCGACCCGCACCCGGACATCCTTCTCGGCCGCGGCGCTGCGGCTCGGCGCGGGCATCATCAGCTTCGGTCCCGACGACCTGCAGATCAACACCGGAGAGACGCTGGAGGACACCGGCGAGGTACTGTCCCGGATGCTCGACCTGCTCGTGGTGCGCTCCGCCGGCGACCCGGGCGACCTGCACGCCTTCACCGGGCAGCGGCGGATGTCGGTGATCAACGCGATGACCGCCGACGAGCACCCCACCCAGGCGGTGACCGATCTCATCACGCTGCTGCGCCACTTCGGCCGGATCGAAGGCCTGCGGATCTGCTACGTGGGCGAGGGCAACAACACCGCCGCCGCACTGGCCCTGACTCTGAGCCGGTTCAAGGGTGTCCACCTGCGGCTGTGCACTCCGCCCGGCTACGGCCTGGCCCCGGCGACGCTGCGGCGCGCGCTCGCCAACGCCGAGGAAGCCGACGCCACCGTGGTCGAGGTGCACTCCATGGACACTCCGCCGGCCGGCTTCGACGCCTTCTACGCGACCCGCTGGCAGACCACCGGCACCAACAAGCCCGACCCCGACTGGCGCCGGGTCTTCGCGCCGTTCCAGGCGACCGCCGCGCTGTGGGACGCCAGCCCCGACGCGGTCTTCCTGCACGACCTGCCGGCCCACCGGGGCGAAGACGTCACCGCCGAGGTGCTGGACGGCCCGCACAGCCTGGCCTTCGACCAGGCCGAGAACAAGATGTACGCCGCCATGTCCGTGCTGGAGTGGTGTGCCCGGCGGAACTGAGGACCGGCCGAAAACCAGCGACAGGGTAGTGGCGCGGCACGGCCAGAGGCCGCCAGAGCGTTGTGATGGGAACGGCAGAAGTGATCTATGAAAGAGTTTCGGATATCGTCACCGACGACATATTCCTCCAATTGTCCGGATTCGTCTACGACATGCAGGTCTTCCTGAAACTGGAGGGGCTGAACCCGGCCGGATCCGTCAAACTCAAGACCGCCGTCGCGCTGGTCGAATCGCTGGAACAGGCCGGAACGCTGCGCCCGGGCTGCCGGGTCATCGAATCGTCCTCGGGCAATCTGGGCGTCGCCCTGTCCGTGGTGTGCGCGGCCAACGGGTACCCGTTGACCGTGGTGACCGACCCCAACGCCACCCGCCAGTCCGTGCGGGCCATGCAGAGCCTGGGCACCGAGGTGGTGGAGGTCACCGCCCGGGACGCCAACGGGGGCTACCTGCAGACCCGGCTCGACTACATCCGCCACCGCCTGGCCGGCGATCCGCGCCTGATCTGGCTCGACCAGTACGCCAACCCGGCCAACCCCCGTGCCCACCGCGACCGGACCGCCCGCGAGGTCCACCGTGGTCTGGGGACCGTCGACGCACTGTTCGTCGGAGCCGGCACCACCGGGACCCTGATGGGCTGCGTCGAGTACTTCTCCCGGCACAGCCCGCTCACCCGGGTGATCGCCGTGGACTCAGTCGGCTCGGTCACCTTCGGCGCACCCCCCGCGCCGCGGTATTTGCCGGGCCTCGGTACCAGCCGGCTGCCCGAGATCTACGTCGAGAGTGACCGGTTCGAGCGGATCCTGATCCCCGAGGCCGACACCGTGGCGATGTGCCGGACGGTGGCCTCCCAGTACGGCCTGCTGACCGGCGGCTCCACCGGTACTGTGCTGGCCGCCGTGCGCCGGCTCGCCCCCACCCTACCGACCGGCTCCCGGATCGCCGCGATCTCACCCGACCTGGGCGACAAGTACCTCGACACGGTCTACGACGACTCCTGGGTCCTGGAGCACTACACCGACAGCACCCTCACCGGCGGCGGCGAGCTCGCCGGCCTCGCCCACAGCACTGCTGGCTGAGACCGCCGACCGGCCCGAACAGCTCCAGGAGAGAACAGCCGTACCCAGAGCCCCTGGGCCCACCGGTCTTACGAGTGAGCAGGACGAACCCACGCTTGAAAGGTAGGACAGACCCATGACGAGCTTCAGCGTCGTTCCCGGCGCGGCCGTCTCCCAGATCCTCGGCGCATCGCCGAAGGACATCCTGCGCGTCGTCACCGACACCTATATCGCACACGAACACGGCCGGTCGGTGAATCCCGACAGCTACTTCCTGCGATTCCCCGAGAAGCCCGATGCCCGGGTCATCGCCCTGCCCGCGTACCTCGGCGGAGAGGTGGACACCATCGGCATCAAGTGGATCGCCAGCTTCCCGGACAACGTCCGCCAGGGGCTGCCGCGCGCCTCCGCCACCCTGCTGCTCAACGACTACGCCACCGGGTACCCGATCGCCTGCTTGGAGGCCGCCGGTATCAGCGCCGCCCGGACCGCCGCTTCCGCCGCCGTCGCGGCCGCGGCGCTAGTCGGCGACGCCCGGCTGCGGGTCGCGGTGATCGGCGCCGGTGTCATCGCCCGCACCATCTTGAGCTACCTGCACGCCAACGGCCTCGCGATCTCCGACGTCCTGGTGCACGACCTGGACGCCACCAGCGCCGACCACCTGGCCGGCCACGCCGAGGGGCTGGGCCTGTCCGCCCGCACCGGCACCCTCCAACACGCGCTCGCTGCGGACCTGGTGGTCTTCGCCACCACAGCCGCCACGCCCTACGTACCCGGCGACACCCCGCTGCGCCCCGGCCAGGTGCTGCTGAACGTCTCGCTGCGCGACCTGGCTCCCGAGCTGCTGCTCGGCGCCAACAACATCGTGGACGACGTCGAACACTGCCTGAAGGCCTTGACCTCGCCGCACCTGACCGAACAGCTCACCGGCAACCGGGACTTCGTCACCGGGACACTCGGCGGGTTGCTGCTGGGCAGGTTCACGCTCGACCCCGCCAAGCCCACCGTCTTCTCGCCCTTCGGCCTCGGCATCCTCGACCTTGCGGTCGGGCACCACGTACTCCAGCAGGCCCGGGCGCAGGGCAGCGCCGTGGAGATCCCCGACTTCATCGGCGAGACCACCCGCTGGTGACGCGGCGACGGAGCGGGGGCACCACTTCACGGTGCTGCCCCCGCTCCGGCATCTGAAGGCCGCATCATGTGAAGGCCACAGCGTCGAGCGAGCGCTGGTAGATCCGGCGAAGCGCCCGACGGAGGAGACCTCGAACCGGGTGGTGCCGTAGCGCGGCGGCACCGTGGTGCCGGCGGCGCGCTGAACGATCTCCACCACTAACTCCGAACGGCCCTCCTGCCGCAGTAGTCGTACGGTTCCCGCCGCGGCCCGGCGCGCTCGGTGACGCCCTCGGCGAGTCCGGGGATCGGCAGCCGGTCGGCCACGACCAGAGTGACGAGGATGTCGAAGGCCGCGCTGCGGTCGGAGAGTTCCACCGGGCAGTCGAGGTATGGCGGCCGAGGTGAAGCGGCTCTCCGCAGCAGTTCGTGGCGCTCGACCGGCACGGTCAGCGCCCGTTGCGGCGCCTTCGCGCCTACAGCCGCTGCACCACTACCGGGACGCCCTGCGTCCTGGCCAGCTCCGCCTCGGCCCGACGGGCCGGCCTCTCCAACGCCTCCGGGTTCCTGCCGGGGCGTACGTCCTGCACCACCACGATTGACGGGCCCATATCGGCCTATGAGCAGCGGTGGCGAGAAAATATAGGTCCACCCGGAGAGTGGACAGCGACAACCGTCGTCGGCCGCTTGGGAGAACAGTGATGATTGGCCAGGAGGACTGGACCCCGCTCGTGATCGCCCCCGCCGACTCCGGGGTGGACGCCTCCGCGCGGGGGCTGATCGAGTACCTCCACGGTCTGGAGGACCTCGCCGGGCTGCTCACCCGGGAGAAGGCCCTGGTGTTCCGCGGTTTCGAGGTCACGCCCGCAGAACTCGACGAGGTGATGGATCTCCTGCTGCCCAGCCGGGTCGCCTACGTGCACGGCAACTCGCCACGCACCAAGGTCGGGAAGAACGTCTACACCTCGACCGAGTTCCCGCCGGAGTTCACCATCTCGATGCACAACGAGATGTCCTACGCCTACCACTGGCCGGCCCGCCTGCTCTTCTTCTGCGAGCAGGCCGCCGAGAGCGGCGGCGCAACGCCCGTGGTGGACGGCGTGCGGTGGCTGGAGTCGCTCGACCCGGAGGTCCGCGAGGCCTTCGCAGGCGGTGTGCGCTACAACCAGAACCTGCACGGTGGACGGGGTCTGGGCAAGAGCTGGCAGGACACCTTCGAGACCGAGGACCGCGCCGAGGTCGAGGCATTCCTCACGAAGACCGAGGCCGAGTGGGAGTGGCGGCCGGACGGCTCGCTGCGGACGCACCTGTTGCGCCCGTCCACCCTGCGGCACCCGGTCACGGGCACCGAGGTGTGGTTCAACCAGGCCGACCAGTGGCACGTCACCGCGATGGGCGACGACGTGGCGGCAGCGCTGGCCGAGATCATGCCAGCGGATGAGCTGCCGCAGTCGGTGACCTTCGCCGACGGGACGCCGATTCCGCCGGAGTATGTCCTGCAGGTTCGTGACCACGGCCTGGACAGCGCTGTCGACGTCGACTGGAACACCGGTGACCTGCTGCTGATCGACAACATCCTGGTGGGCCACGGCCGGCGTCCGTTCACCGGGCAGCGCCGCGTCCTCGTGGCGATGTGCGACTGAGGGCGAGGATCCCGATGACCGAGCGTTCCAAGTGGTTCCGGGTGTTCACCCCCCGTCCGGGGGCCGAGTTCCGGCTGGTCTGCTTCCCGTACGCCGGAGGCTCCGCGAGTGCCTTCCGCGGCTGGGCGAACCTACTGCCGCCGACTATCGAGGTGGTCGCGGTCCAGTACCCGGGGCGGCAGGACCGTTTCGACGAGCCCTGCATGGAGGACATGGCGGAGTTGGCAGACAGGATCGCGTTCGCCGCCACGCACCGGCTGAGGGGCCCGCTGGTGTTCTTCGGACACAGTCTGGGCGCCAGTGTGGCGTACGAGACAGCCCGGCGGCTGGAACGACAGGTGTCGCCGCCCACCGTGGTGCGGCTGTTCGCCTCCGCCCGCTCGGCCCCGGACTCGCCGCGGCGCCGCAACCTCCTGTTCCAGTCCGACGAGCTGCTCATGGACTACGTGCGGGAGCTGGGCGGCTCCGGCGCGGCCGTGCTGGAGGTCGAGGAACTGCGCCGGCTGGCGCTGCCCACACTGCGCAGCGACTTCGCCCTGGCACACGGCTACAGCTACAGTCCGGGCGCGCCGCTGACCTGCCCCATCACCGCCATCGCGGGCGAGCGGGACCCGTCGTTCACACCGGAGGACGCCGAGCTCTGGCGGCGGCACACCGCCGGCGACTTCGACACCCGGGTCATGCCCGGGGACCACTTCTACCTGGAGGAGGCGCCCCAGGACCTGGCCGCGTTCCTCACCGAACAGCTCAGCCCGCCGGTGGCCACCGGTTTCCAGACGAGAGGGATATCGCGATGACCAATCCGTTCGAGGATCTCGACGGCAGCTACTTCGTACTGGCGAACTCCGAGGGAGAGCATTCCCTGTGGCCGTCCTTCGTGGAGATCCCGGCCGGCTGGGACGCCGTATTCGGCGCGTCGGGCCGCCAGGAGTGCCTGGACTACGTGGAGGAGAACTGGACCGACATGCGTCCGGCCAGTCTCCGCCGGGCGATGCCCCAGGCCTGACGGCCCTCCCGCGGGCTCCTCGGGAACTGCCGGAACTGCCACGGCGGTTCCGGCAAACCCATTTCTGCAGATATCTCCGAGGTGAATAGCAGTGTCCAAAGCCCGCGTCGAGCGCCGGCCCCTGTCCCATGCCCAGTCGGGCGTCTGGTATGCCCACCAACTGGACCGAGTGGGAAGCACGTACAACGTTGCCGAATACGTCGACCTGCGCGGTCCGGTGGACCCGGCCCTCTTCGAGGCGGCGTACCGACAGCTGGTCGCCGAGCTGGAGACCCTGCAGACGGTCGCGGTCGTCGACGAGGACGGGCCGCGGCTGCTGCGCGACCCACAGTTCCGGCCGGAGATCACCTACCTTGATCTCACCGATGAGCGCGACCCGGAGGCGGCGTCCCTGGACTGGATCGCCGCCGAGCTCGGTCGCAGCCGCGACCTCACCGCCGGCCCGCTCCACACCTACGCGCTGTTCAAACTGGCCGACAGGCACTACCGGTGGCTCCGCAGCTACCACCACATCCTGATCGACGGGCAAAGCGCCGTGCTGATAGGCCAGCGGCTGGCCCACCTCTACAACGCCCTGGTCCAGAGCGCCGAGTTCCCGGAAACCTTCCTGCTCTCCGACGAGGTGCTGGTGGAAGAGGAGCGGGCGTATCGCACCTCCCCCGAGTTCGCCACGGACCGGCAGTACTGGATCGACAAGCTCGCCGACCGGCCTGCCCCGGTGCGCCTGGAGGGCACCCCCGACCGCTCGGCCGGTCGAGCCGGGGGCCTGCCGTTCCTGCGCCAGAGCGAGTACCTCTCGGCGGAGCGGGTCGACCGGCTCAAGGCGCTGGCGCGCAGCCTGGGCACGCACCCGGCCACGGTGCTCACGGCGATGTCCGTGGTGTACTTCCACCGCGCCTCCGGCGAGCAGGACCTGGTGCTGGGCTTCGCGGTGGGCGCCCGGGTCACCAAGAGCTCGCGCCTGGCGACGGGGTTCGCGTCCAACATCGTGCCGCTGCGGTTCAAGGCGTCACCAGAGTCGACGCTCCGTCACTTCTCTTCGTTGGCAGCCGACGAGCTGCGCGGCGCGCTGAGGCACCAGCGCTACCGGCACGAGGACCTTCGCCGCGACCTCGGCCTGACGGCCGGCGACGAGAGCTTCCTCGGGCCGACGCTCAACATCATGCTGTTCGACCACTCGTACCCGTTCGACGGGATCCCGGCCGAGGTCACCAACGTCGCGCTCGGCCCGCTGGACAGCATCTCGGTCGCCGTCTTCGACCGGGGCGAGCAGGGCTGGCGGTTCGACTTCGACGCCGCCCTGCGAGTGCTGGGCGAGGACGACCTGGCCGCGCACCGCAAGCGGTTCATCACGCTGCTCGGCGAGCTGCTCGACCATCCCGACCGGCCGGTGGGCGAGTTCGGGCTGCTGACCGAACGGGAGCGGCGGCTGGTCCTGGAGGACTGGGCCGGCCGAGCCGTCCCCGAGCCGCAGGGCAGTCTCGTCGAGCTCTTCGAGGCGCAGGCGGCCCGCACCCCGACGGCCGCCGCCGTGGTCGCCGACGGGGCCGAGCTGAGCTACGCGGAGCTGAACGACCGGGCCGACCGGCTGGCCCGGCGGCTGCGGGCGCTCGGCACCGGCCCGGAGGAGGGCGTGGTGATCCTGCTGGAGCGCTCGCCCGAGCTGGTGGTCGCGGTGCTCGCGGTACTCAAGGCGGGCGGCTGCTACGTCCCGCTGGACGTGCGCTACCCGCCGGGGCACCGCAAGCTGATCGCCGCCGAGACCGGCGCCCGGGTGGTGCTGACCGGCCGGACGCTGGCCGCTGAGGCCGACCGGCTGGGCCTGTCCAACCTGCTCGTCGACGAGGAGGTGCCCGACGACGGCTCCGGTCCGGAACTGCCGCCGTCACCCGAGCAGCTGGCCTACGTGATGTACACCTCCGGCTCGACCGGGCAGCCCAAGGGCATCGCTGTGACCCACCGCGACGTCGCCGAGCTGGCCCTGGACGGCCGCTGGGCGGGCGGCGCGCACCAGCGCGTGCTGCTGTACTCCTCCCCCGCCTTCGACGCCGCGACCTACGAGCTGTGGGTGCCGCTGTTGTCCGGCGGCACCGTGGTGGTCGCCCCACCCGGCACGCTGACCCCGGCCGAACTGGAGCGGGTGCTCACCGCGCACCGGGTCACCGCGCTGTGGCTCACCGCCGGCCTCTTCGACCTGGTCGCCGAGGAGTGTCCGACCGCGCTCGCCGGGGTGCGCGAGGTACTGGTGGGCGGCGACGTCGTCCCGCCGGTGGCCGTCGCCCGCGTCCAGGCCGCCTGCCCCGGGACCCAGGTGGTCATCGGCTACGGGCCGACCGAGACCACCACCTTCGCCACCTGCGCCGACCTGCCGGTGCCCGAGGCCGGCGCACCGGCCGCCCGGACGCTGCCCATCGGCCGCCCGCTCGACAACACCAGGGCGCTGGTACTCGACGCCGCCCTGTGCCCGGTCGCCCCCGGAAGGCTCGGCGAACTGTACGTCGCGGGTGCCGGCCTGGCCCGCGGCTACTGGCAGCGCCCCGGCCTCACCGCCGAGCGGTTCGTCGCAGACCCCCACTCGCCCGGCCGGCGGATGTACCGCACCGGCGACCTCGTCCGCTGGAACCACCGGGGCGAGCTGGAGTACGTCGGCCGCGCCGACCAGCAGGTCAAGATCCGCGGCTTCCGGATCGAGCTCGGCGCGATCGAGACCGTCCTCGCCCGGCACGCGACCGTCGCCCAGGCCGCGGTGATCGCCCGCGAGGACCGGCCCGGTGACAAGCGGCTCGTCGCGTACGCCGTGCCCGCGCCCGGCGCCGCCGTCGACCTCGCCGAGCTGCGCGCCTCCATCGCGGCCGAGCTGCCCGAATACATGGTGCCCTCGGCCGTCGTCACCCTGGACACCCTCCCGCTGACCGGCAACGGCAAGGTCGACAAGCGCGCCCTGCCCGCCCCCGACTACACGGGCGAGAACAGCGTCCGCGCCCCCCGCACCCCCGACGAAGAGCTGCTCTGCACCCTCTTCGCCGACGTCCTCGGCCTCCCCCACGTCAACCCCGAGGACTCATTCTTCGACCTCGGCGGGGACTCGCTGAGCGCGACCCGGCTGGTCGGGCGGGTCCGCGCCGTCTTCGACACCGAACTGACGATCCGCGAGCTCTTCGAGACCCCGACCGTCGCCCAGCTGGCGGCCGCCGTGGACCGCTCCCCCGGCGACACCGCCCGCCCGGCGCTGGGTGCTGCCGAGCGCCCCGGGACCGTCCCGCTCTCCTTCGGACAGCAGCGGCTCTGGTTCCTCAACCAGCTCGAAGGCCGGACGGCGACCTACAACGTCCCGATGTGGCTGCGGCTGCGCGGCCCGCTCGACCGGCAGGCCCTCGCCGCGGCCTTCGCCGACCTGGTCGGGCGCCACGAGAGCCTGCGCACCGTCTTCCCGGACGTCGACGGCGTCCCGTCCCAGGTGATCCTGTCGACGGAGGCCGCCACGCCGCGGCTGGACGTGGTCGAGATCCCCGAGGCCGACCTCGCCGCCGCCCTCAAGGCCGCGGCCTCCGAAGGCTTCGACGTGTCGCACGAGACCTCCCTGCGGGCCCGGCTCTTCGCGCTCGCGCCGCAGGACCACGTCCTTCTGCTCGTGCTCCACCACATCTCGGGCGACGGCTGGTCCCTCGCACCGCTCGGTAAGGACCTGGCCACCGCGTACCGTGCCCGCTGCCGGGGCGCCGCGCCGGGCTGGGCACCGCTACCGGTCCAGTACGCCGACTACACCCTGTGGCAGCGGGCCCTGCTGGGTGAGGAGGACGACCCCGACAGTCTGCTGAACCGCCAGATCGCGCACTGGGTCACGGCCCTGGGGGACCTGCCCGAGGAGCTGGACCTGCCCACCGACCGCCCGCGTCCGGCGCAGCCCAGCCACCGCGGCTCGACCGTCCCGATGCGGATCTCCCCCGAGCTCCACGGCAAGCTGCTGGCCTTCGCCCGGGAGATCCGGGCCAGCCCGTTCATGGTCCTCCACGCCGGTCTCGCCGCGCTACTGACCCGGCTCGGCGCGGGTGGCGACGTGCCGATCGGCACGCCGGTCGCCGGGCGGACCGACACCGCGCTCGACGACCTGGTGGGTATGTTCGTGAACACGCTGGTGCTGCGCACCGACACCAGCGGCGACCCCACGTTCCGCGAACTCGTTCACCGGGTCCGGGAGACGGACCTGGCCGCGTACGCGCACCAGGACGTCCCCTTCGAGCGGCTGGTCGACATCGTCAACCCGGTCCGTTCCTCCGCGCGTCACCCGCTGGCGCAGGTGATGCTCTCGCTTCAGAACGTCGCCAGGCCGCGGATCGAACTGCCGGGCATCCAGGTGGAGTCGGGGCCAGTCGAGACCGACGTCGCCAAGTTCGACCTGATCTTCTTCCTCACCGAGCGCCTCACCGAGGACGGCACCGCCGACGGCCTCGACGGCGAACTGGAGTTCACCCTCGACCTCTTCGACCGGGCCACCGCCGAGGCGATCGGCGCCCGGTTCGTCCGGTTGCTCGAAGCCGCCCTGAGCGATCCCGACCGGACCATCGGCGACTTCGAAGTCCTCACCGGACAGGAGCGACGGCTGATCCTGGAGGGCTGGGCCGGCCGTACGGTCCCGATGCCGGGAGGCAACCTCGCCGAACTCTTCGAGGCCCAGGTCGCCCGCACCCCCGACGCCGTCGCCGTCCGCGAGGGGGACCTCCGGCTCACCTACACCGAGCTGAACGACCGGGCGAACCGGCTCGCCCACCGCCTCATCGCCCTTGGCACCGGACCGGAATGCCGCGTCACCGTCCTGCTGGAGCGCTCCGCCGACGTCGTCATCAGCGTCCTCGCCATCGTCAAGGCCGGCGGCGCCTACGTCCCCATCCACACCTCGTACCCACCCGAACGGATGACCTGGCTCACCACCAACACCGGCGCCACCACCCTGGTCACCCACAGCGGCGCCGACACCTGCTGGCTCCCGGACGGCGCCACCGTGCTCCACGCCGACGACCCCACTCTCGCCGAGGAGCCGGCCCACGACCCGGGCGTCCGGGTCCAGCACACCCAACTCGCCTACATCATCCACACCTCGGGCTCCACCGGCCTGCCCAAGGGCGTCGCCGTCACCCACCGGGACGTCATCCAGCTCGCCCACGACACCCACTGGCACGCGGCCCACCACCGTCCGCTGATGCACTCCCCGCACGCCTTCGACGCCTCCACCTACGAGATCTGGGTCCCCCTCCTCAACGGCGGCACCGTCACCGTGGCCCGGCCCGGGACCCTCGACGCCCGGATCCTGCGGGAGACCGTCGCCCAGCACGGCATCACCGCCCTCTTCCTCACCACCGCGCTCTTCAACCTCATCGCCGAGGAGGAGCCGACCGCCTTCTCCGGGCTCCAGGAGGTCCTCACCGGCGGCGAGGCCGCCAACCCCAACGCCATGCAGCGCGTCCTGGCAGGCAACCCCCACCTGGTCGTCGGACACGTCTACGGACCCACCGAGACCACCACCTACGCCACCCACCAGCGCTTGACCGCCGACGGGGGGGTGCCGCAGACCCCGCCGATCGGCACCCCGCTCGACAACACCCGCGCCTATGTCCTCGACGCCCGACTCACCCCCTGCCCGCCCGGCACCACCGGCGAGCTCTACCTCGGCGGTGCGGGCCTGGCTCGCGGCTACTGGCAGCGCCCGGGCCTCACCGCCGAGCGGTTCGTGGCCTGCCCGTTCGGCGCGCCGGGCGAGCGGATGTACCGCACCGGCGACCTCGTCCGCTGGAACCACCAGGGCGAGCTGGAATACCTCGGCCGCGCCGACCAACAAGTGAAGATCCGCGGCTTCCGGATCGAGCTCGGCGAGATCGAGGCCGTACTCGCCCGACACCAGACGGTCGGTCAGGTGACCGTGCTGGCCCGCGAGGACCGCCCCGGCGTCAAGCGACTGGTCGCCTACGCGGTACCCACGCCCACCACCGTCGTCGACCCGGTCGAGCTGCGGACCTTCGCCGCCGCCGAGCTGCCCGAGTTCATGGTGCCCACGGCCGTGGTCGTCCTGGACACACTCCCGCTGACCGGCAACGGCAAGATCGACATACGTGCCCTGCCCGCCCCCGACTACACCGGCGAGAGCGCCGGCCGCGCCCCCCGCACCCCGCGCGAGGACCTGCTAGGCGACGTCTTCCGCGAAGTACTGGGCCTGGAACGAGTCAACCCCGAGGACTCCTTCTTCGACCTCGGCGGCGACAGCATCATGGCGATCCAGCTGGTCTCCCGTGCCCGCCAGGCCAACCTGCTGTTCTCCGCACGCGAGGTCTTCGCCAACCCCTCCGTCGAAGCACTCGCCCGGATCGCCCGCAGTCCCGAGCCGACGACCCCACCCGCGCACGACGACTCCGGCACCGGAGCGCTCCCACTCACCCCGATCATCCGCTGGCTGGCCGACAACGGCGGCGACACCGGCACCTTCAACCAGTCCGTCGTCATCCGCACCCCCGCCGGCCTGACCCTCGAACACCTCACCCAGGCCGTCCAAGCACTCCTCGACCACCACGACGCCCTACGCATGACCATACGAACCGACCCGGACTGGACCCTGGAGATCCAACCCACCAACTCGGTCGCCGCCGCGTCCTGCGTCACCCGCGTCGACGCCGCCGACCTGACCACCGAAGCCCTCGACGACCTCACCACCCACGAAACCACCACCGCCCAACACCGCCTCGCCCCCCACACCGGCACCATGCTCCAAGCCGTCTGGCTCGACCAGGGCCCCCACCAACCCGGACGCCTCCTCCTCATCGCCCACCACCTCGTCATCGACGGCGTCTCCTGGCGCATCCTGCTCCCCGACCTCGCCACCGCCACCGCCGCCCTCCAAGCCGGCCGCCCCATCACCCTCGACCCCGTCGGCACCTCCTTCCGCCGCTGGGCCGAACTCCTC
The DNA here is from genome assembly GCF_042752535.1 of Kitasatospora sp. NPDC059327. Taxonomy (NCBI): domain Bacteria; kingdom Bacillati; phylum Actinomycetota; class Actinomycetes; order Kitasatosporales; family Streptomycetaceae; genus Kitasatospora; species Kitasatospora sp. NPDC059327. Next base: position 19,695 of record NZ_JBHYYB010000105.1, read on the forward strand.
ACCGAACAGGCCACCTCCCCACAACGGACCGCCGAACTGCCCTTCTGGCAAAAGACCCTGCAAGACGAGGAACCCCTACTGGGCCGACGCACCCTCGACCCCACCCAGGACACCGCCCGCACCGCCCGACACCTGACCACCACCCTGCCCACCGACACCACCGAAGCCCTCCTCACCACCGTCCCCGCCGCCTTCCACGGACGAGTGAACGACGCCCTGCTCACCGCCCTCGCCCGCGCCACCGCCCACAGGCGACACAGGAACGACCCCGCCCGGTACGCCGGCGTCCTCGTCGACCGCGAAGGCCACGGCCGCGAAGAACCCGACCCGACCGTCGACCTCTCCCGCACCATCGGCTGGTTCACCACCCTCTACCCCGTCCGGATCGATCCCGGACCCTGCGACCGGGAAACCCTCCGCACCGGCGGACCCGCCACCGGCACAGCCCTGAAACGGGTCAAGGAACAACTCCGGCACACCCCCGACAACGGCCTCGGCTTCAGCCTGCTACGCCACCTCAACCCGACCACCGCCGCCACACTGCAACCACTCGCCACCCCCCAGATCGCCTTCAACTACCTGGGCCGAATGGGCACCAGCACACCCCGCGACTGGAACGTCCTGCCAGAGCGCGGCCTGGCAGGCGGCGGCGCGGACCCGAACATGCCGCTCACGCACGCCCTGGAGGTCAACGCGATCACCCACGAACGACCCCACGGCCCCGTCCTCGAAGCCACCTGGTCCTGGCCCGACGGCCTCCTCACCGAGACCGATGTCCACGAACTGACCCAGCTCTGGCAGGACGCCCTGCACGGCCTGGTCACCCACGTCCGCCACGGCAACACCGGCCACACCCCCTCCGACCTACCCCTGGTCGACCTCACCCAGGAGCAGATCGACGCGCTGGAAGACGAGCTCGGCGACGAGTTCGAGACGGACGTTCTCGATGACTGAGAAGGGATCGACGATGAAGAGATCACGGATCGAGGACGTACTTCCTCTCTCGCCGTTGCAGGAGGGGCTGCTCTTCCACGCGCTGCTCGACGAAGACGGAATCGACGTCTACACCGCCCAGCTGGCCTTCGACTTCGAGGGGAAGCTGGACCCGGCGGCCCTGCGCGCGGCCGGCGAGCGGCTGCTCCACCGCCACCCCAACCTGCGGGCCGCCTTCCAGCACGACGGCCTCAAGCGCCCGATCCAGGTCGTGGTGCGCGACGTCCGCCTGCCCTGGACCGAGGCCGACCTGACGGAACTGGGCGAAGCCGAACGCCAGGACGAGGCGGAACGCCTCGCGACAGCGGACCGCACCCGGAAGTTCGATCTCCGCCGTCCCCCACTGCTGCGCCTGCTCCTGCTCAAGCTCGGCGAGGAACATCACCGCCTGGTGCTGACCAACCACCACATCCTGTGGGACGGCTGGTCGATGCCGATCCTGATCACCGAGCTCCTGGAGCTGTACGCCCGGCAGGGCGACGACGCGGGCCTGCCGCAGGTCACCCCGTACCGCAACCACCTGAGCTGGCTCGCCACCCAGGACCTCGACGCGGCCCGCGCCGCCTGGTCGGCCGAACTGGCCGACCTGGAGGGCCCCACCCTGGTCGCACCCGACGTGGCCGACCGGGCCGGCGTACTGCCCCAGCAACGGACCATCGAACTGTCCGAGGAATTCACCACACAGCTCGGCGCACTCGCCCGCCAGTGCTCGGCCACCGTGAGCACGGTCATCCAGGCGGCCTGGGGCATCCTGCTGGCCCGCACCACCGGACGCGACGATGTCGTCTTCGGCGCGACCGTCTCCGGGCGTCCGCCAGAGCTGCCCGGCGTGGAACGGATGGTCGGCCTGTTCATCAACACGCTCCCGGTCCGGGTGCGGCTGCGCACCGACGAGACCGTTCAGGAGTTCCTGACCAGGCTCCAGTGCGGGCAGGCCGAGCTGACCGACCACCACCACCTGGGACTCACCGAGATCCAGCAACTGGCCGGAACCAGCACGCTGTTCGACACCACCACGGTCTTCGAGAGCTACCCGCTGGACCCCTCCGCCTGGCACTCCCCCACCGAGGACCTGCGGCTCGCCGGGGTCCAGGCGGTCGACGCCACCCACTACCCGCTCACCCTTGCCGCGATCCCTGGCCCCCGGCTCGTGCTTCGGCTCGCCTACCGCACCGACGCCTTCACCACCGAGCAGGCCGAGCAGCACCTCAGCCGCCTGCGGCGACTGCTCCAGGCGATGGCGGAGCAGCCCGAACGCCCCTCGCACACGGTCGGGTTCCTCACCCCGCAGGAACGCCACCAGCTCCTGGTCGAGTGGAACGGCACGCCTGCAGGCAGCGCCGAGGGCACCATCCCCGAGCTGTTCGAGGCCCGGGTCGCGCAGACACCGGACGCCGTCGCCGTGGTCTTCGAAGGAACCACGCTGACCTACGCCGAACTGAACGCCCGGGCGAACCGCCTGGCTCACCACCTGATCACCGCCGGGGTCGAGCCCGAGCAGTTCGTCGCCCTGGCCCTGCCGCGGTCGGCGGAGCTGGTGACCGCCGTGCTCGCGGTCCAGAAGGCGGGCGCCGCCTATCTGCCGATCGACCCCAACTACCCGGCCGAGCGCCTGGAGTACATGCTCCGGGACGCCGGGCCGAGCTGTGTGCTCACCACCTCCGAGGCCGTCGCCGCGGTCACCGGGGACGCGCCGCGGGTGCTGCTGGACGACCCCGCCACCGCGGCGGCGATCGCCGCGCGCCTGGCGACCGACCCGACCGACGCGGACCGCCGCCGACCGCTGCGCGACACCAACCCGGCGTACATGATCTACACCTCGGGCTCGACCGGCCTCCCCAAGGGCGTGGTGATCCCGCACCGGAACGTGGTCCGGCTGATGACCGAGACGGAGCACTGGTTCGCCTTCGGCCCCGACGACACGTGGACGCTCTTCCACTCCTACGCCTTCGACTTCTCGGTGTGGGAGTTGTGGGGCCCGCTGTTGTACGGCGGCCGGCTGGTCGTCGTACCGCACGCGGTCTCCCGCTCACCGGAAGACTTCCTCGCCCTGCTGGTCGAGCAGCGGGTGACTGTGCTCAGCCAGACACCGTCCGCGTTCTACCAGCTGATGGAGGCCGAGGCGGCGAACCCGGAGCTCGGCTCGCAACTGGCGCTGCGCTACGTCGTCTTCGGCGGCGAGGCACTCGACCTCGGCCGGCTGCGCAGTTGGTACCTGCGGCACGACGACCGGGCGCCGGTCCTGGTCAACATGTACGGAATCACCGAGACCACAGTCCACGTCACCTACCTGCCGCTGGACCGCGAGGCAGCGGAGCGCGACCGGGGCAGCCTGATCGGCGTCCCGATCCCCGATCTCCGGGCCTACGTCCTGGACGCCCGGCTGGAGCTGTGCGCGCCGGGGGTGGTCGGTGAACTGTACGTCGGCGGTGCGGGCCTGGCTCGCGGCTACTGGCAGCGCCCGGGCCTCACCGCCGAGCGGTTCGTGGCCTGCCCGTTCGGCGCGCCGGGCGAGCGGATGTACCGCACCGGCGACCTCGTCCGCTGGAACCACCAGGGCGAGCTGGAATACCTCGGCCGCGCCGACCAACAAGTGAAGATCCGCGGCTTCCGGATCGAGCTCGGCGAGATCGAGGCCGTACTCGCCCGACACCAGACGGTCGGTCAGGTGACCGTGCTGGCCCGCGAGGACCGCCCCGGCGTCAAGCGACTGGTCGCCTACGCGGTACCCACGCCCACCACCGTCGTCGACCCGGTCGAGCTGCGGACCTTCGCCGCCGCCGAGCTGCCCGAGTTCATGGTGCCCACGGCCGTGGTCGTCCTGGACACACTCCCGCTGACCGGCAACGGCAAGATCGACAAACGTGCCCTGCCCGCCCCCGACTACACCGGCGAGAGCGCCGGCCGCGCCCCCCGCACCCCGCGCGAGGACCTGCTAGGCGACGTCTTCCGCGAAGTACTGGGCCTGGAACGAGTCAACCCCGAGGACTCCTTCTTCGACCTCGGCGGCGACAGCATCATGGCGATCCAGCTGGTCTCCCGTGCCCGCCAGGCCAACCTGCTGTTCTCCGCACGCGAGGTCTTCGCCAACCCCTCCGTCGAAGCACTCGCCCGGATCGCCCGCAGTCCCGAGCCGACGACCCCACCCGCGCACGACGACTCCGGCACCGGAGCGCTCCCACTCACCCCGATCATCCGCTGGCTGGCCGACAACGGCGGCGACACCGGCACCTTCAACCAGTCCGTCGTCATCCGCACCCCCGCCGGCCTGACCCTCGAACACCTCACCCAGGCCGTCCAAGCACTCCTCGACCACCACGACGCCCTACGCATGACCATACGAACCGACCCGGACTGGACCCTGGAGATCCAACCCACCAACTCGGTCGCCGCCGCGTCCTGCGTCACCCGCGTCGACGCCGCCGACCTGACCACCGAAGCCCTCGACGACCTCACCACCCACGAAACCACCACCGCCCAACACCGCCTCGCCCCCCACACCGGCACCATGCTCCAAGCCGTCTGGCTCGACCAGGGCCCCCACCAACCCGGACGCCTCCTCCTCATCGCCCACCACCTCGTCATCGACGGCGTCTCCTGGCGCATCCTGCTCCCCGACCTCGCCACCGCCACCGCCGCCCTCCAAGCCGGCCGCCCCATCACCCTCGACCCCGTCGGCACCTCCTTCCGCCGCTGGGCCGAACTCCTCACCGAACAGGCCACCTCCCCACAACGGACCGCCGAACTGCCCTTCTGGCAAAAGACCCTGCAAGACGAGGAACCCCTACTGGGCCGACGCACCCTCGACCCCACCAAGGACACCGCCCGCACCGCACGACACCACACCACCACCCTGCCCAACGACACCACCGAAGCCCTCCTCACCACCGTCCCCGCCGCCTTCCACGGACGAGTGAACGACGCCCTGCTCACCGCCCTCGCCCTCGCCACCTCCCACTGGCGAAACAGGAACGACCCCGCCCGGAACACCGGCATCCTCATCGACCTCGAAGGCCACGGCCGCGAAGAACCCGACCCGACCGTCGACCTCTCCCGCACCATCGGCTGGTTCACCACCCTCTACCCCGTCCGGATCGATCCCGGACCCTGCGACCCGGAAACCCACCGCACCGGCGGACCCGCCACCGGCTCAGCCCTGAAACGGGTCAAGGAACAACTCCGGCACACCCCCGACAACGGCCTCGGCTTCAGCCTGCTACGCCACCTCAACCCGACCACCGCCGCCACACTGCAACCACTCGCCACCCCCCAGATCGCCTTCAACTACCTGGGCCGAATGGGCACCAGCACACCCCGCGACTGGAACGTCCTGCCAGAGCGCGGCCTGGCAGGCGGCGGCGCGGACCCGAACATGCCGCTCACGCACGCCCTGGAGGTCAACGCGATCACCCACGAACGACCCCACGGCCCCGTCCTCGAAGCCACCTGGTCCTGGCCCGACGGCCTCCTCACCGAGACCGATGTCCACGAACTGACCCAGCTCTGGCAGGACGCCCTGCACGGCCTGGTCACCCACGTCCGCCACGGCAACACCGGCCACACCCCCTCCGACCTACCCCTGGTCGACCTCACCCAGGACGAACTGGACGTGTACGAGGCCACCTACCCCGGCCTGGAGGACGTGCTGCCGCTCTCCCCGCTACAGGAGGGCTTCCTCTTCCACTCCCTGCTGGATGAGCGCGACACCGACGTCTACACGGCCCAGGTGGCGTTCGACTTCGAGGGGAAGCTGGACGCGGCGGCGCTGCGGCTGGCTACGGAGCGGCTGCTCCACCGCCACCCCAACCTGCGGGCCGCCTTCCAGCACGACGGCCTCAAGCGCCCGGTCCAGCTGATTCTCCGCGATCTCCCACTACCTTGGACCGAGGCCGACCTGACGGAGCTGCGCGAGGGCGAGCGTCAGGGCGAGGTCGAACGGCTCGCTGCCCGGGCCCGCGACCGCGGCTTCGACCTCCGCCGACCACCGCTGCTCTCCTTCCTGCTGGTCAAACTCGCCCCGGAGCGGCACCGGCTCGTCCTGACCAACCACCACATCCTGTGGGACGGCTGGTCCTCAGCCGTCCTGTTCAGCGAACTGCTGGAGCTGTACGCCCGGCAGGGCGACGACGCGGGCCTGCCGCAGGTCACCCCGTACCGCAACTACCTGAGCTGGCTCGCCACCCAGGACCTCGACGCGGCCCGCGCCGCCTGGTCGGCCGAGCTGGCCGACCTGGAGGGCCCCACCCTGGTCGCACCCGACGTGGCCTACCGGGCCGGCGTACTGCCCGAACTGCTCGTCGCCGAGCTGCCGGAGGACGTCACCACCCGGCTCACCGAGCGGGCCCGCCAGTGCGAGGCCACGCTCAGCACGGTCGTCCAAGCGGCCTGGGGCATCCTGCTGGCCCGCACCACCTCGCGGGAGGACGTGGTCTTCGGGACCACCGTCTCCGGGCGCCCCCCAGAGGTCCCCGGCATCGAGAAGATGGTCGGTCTCCTGATAAACACCCTGCCGGTCCGGGTCCGGCTCCAGTCGGACGAGACCATCGCCCGACTGCTGGCCCGGGTCCAGGAGCAGCAGACCCAACTGATCGACCACCACTACCTGGGGCTCACCGAGATCCAGCAACTGGCCGGGACCAGAACGCTGTTCGACACCACCACGGTCTTCGAGAGCTACCCGCTGGACGCCTCCGGCTGGCACTCCCCCACCGAGGGCCTGCGGCTCGCCGGGGTCCAGGCGGTCGACGCCACCCACTACCCGCTCGCCCTGTCGGTGATCCCCGGCGCCCGGCTCACCCTGCGGCTCGGCTACCGCACCGACGCCTTCTCCGCGGAGGACGCCGGCCTCTGGCTCTCCCGGCTCGAAGGCCTGCTGTGCACCATCGCCGACCAACCGGAGCTGGGCGTCGGCCAGGTCAACATCCTCACCCCGCAGGAGCGCCACCAGCTCCTGGTCGAGTGGGGCGGCTACGGCGCCTGACGCACCGACCCGGAGCCGAGCCCCCGGGGTGGTGCGTAAGGCGCCCGATATAGCGCTCATATAGCCGGAGTATGCCGACCGGCGGAGCCGCGCTGGTGAGCTAGTCCGTGCAACCGTGCCGGCCCCTGCCCGGCCGCCCGTTCCCAAGACATTCGGAGTACTTCACCATGGCCGACACACAGACCTCTGGGCCCACCTACCGGGTCGTCCTCAACGAGGAGGAGCAGTACTCGATCTGGTGGGCCGACCGCGACCTGCCGGCCGGCTGGACCGCCGAGGGCACCGTGGGATCCGAGGAGGAGTGCCTGGCGCGCATCGACTCCGTGTGGACCGACATGCGTCCGCTGAGCCTGCGCCGCCGGATGGAGGAGGCCGCCAGGGCAGCCGCCGAGTAGCACCCGTCACCTGTCTTCCACCGCCACCGCCGCTCACCACACAAAGGATGTAGATGTCCAGCCAGCCGCAGCCGAGCGCCCCTGTCGGCGAGTCCTCGCTCACCTACGCGCTGATCGCCGACCAAGCCTCGGCTGCGCCGGACGCCGTGGCAGTCAGCGCCGACGGGGGTGACCTGAGCTACGGCGAACTGGAGGCGCGCTCCAACCAGCTGGCGCACTTCCTGGTCGCCCACGGCGCCGCCCCGGAACGGCTGGTCGGCGTCTGCATGCAGCGCGGCACCGACCTGCTGGTCACACTGCTCGCGGTGTGGAAGGCCGGCGCCGCGTACGTGCCGCTCGACGCCCACCACCCGCACAGCCGCACGGCGTGGGTCCTTGAGAACACCGGGGCCGACCTGGTGGTCGCCGACCGTCGGTCGGCGGAGGCGGTGAACCGGCCCGGCGTCCGTACCCTGGTGCTCGACGACCTGCGCGAGGAGATCGCGAGCCAGCCGCAGAACGCCCCAGCCGCCGAGGTGGCCCCGGGCAACGCCGCGTACGTGATGTACACCTCCGGCTCTACCGGGCGCCCCAAGGGCGTCGTGATCAGCCACACCGGCATCGCCAACATCACCCGCCGCACCGCCGAGGTGCACCGGATCGCCGCCGGTGACCGGGTGCTGCAGAAGACCACACTCACCTTCGACGCCTCCGCCCTGGAGCTGTTCGCCCCGCTGATCGGCGGCGCGACCGTGGTGATGGCGCCCACCGGGGTGGAGTCGGATCCGGCCGCGATGGTCCGCGCCGTCGCGGAGAACCGCATCACCGTCCTCCAGGTGGTCCCCTCGGTCCTGCGACTGCTGGTCGAGGAACCCGGCTGGCAGGACTGCACCTCGCTGCGCCTGCTGCTGTCGGCCGGCGAGCCGCTGCACGCCGAGCTGGTCCAGCGGGCGCGCCGGCAGACCGAGCTGGAGGTCTGGAACGGCTACGGCCCCACCGAGTGCTCCATCAACGCGACCGAGCACCTCTTCGACGGTTCGCAGACCTCGGGCCCGATCCCGATCGGCCGCCCCATCAAGGGCACCCAGGTCCTGGTCCTCGACCCGACCTTCGTACCGGTGCCGGTCGGCGTGGTGGGCGAGCTGTTCCTCGGTGGCGCGGGCGTCGCCCGTGGCTACCTGAGCCGGCCGGGCCTCACCGCCGAGCGGTTCGTCCCGGACCCGTACGGCAAACCCGGCACCCGCCTCTACCGCACCGGCGACCTGGTCCGCTGGCGCCCCGACGGCACGCTGGAGTACGTCGACCGCACCGACCACCAGGTCAAGATCAACGGCGTCCGGATCGAGCCGGGCGAGATCGAGAACGCACTCGCCGCGCACCCCGCGGTCCAGGCCGCAGTGATCACCTACTTCCGCGGCACTGCGGGCTACCTGCTCGCCGCCTACGTACGGGGCGAGGACGACATCTCCCACGACGAGCTGCGCGCGTTCCTGCGCGAGCGGCTCCCGACCACCCACGTCCCCTCGGTCTTCGTCCGGGTTGCGGAGTTCCCGCTGACCGCCAACGGCAAGGTCGACCGGGCCGCCCTCCCCTCCCCCGACTCGGTCACCGAACCGGCCCAGAAGGAGCGGGTCGCCCCACGCACCGCCGCCGAACGCCAGGTCGCCCGAGCCTGGGCCGCCGTCCTCGGCACCGAGCCGCTCAGCGTGGACGACGACATCTTCCGGCTCGGGGTCTCCTCCCTACAGCTGACCATGCTGGCCAACCAACTGCGCGCCGCCTCCGGCCAGGACATCCCGCTGCGCGCCCTGTTCGGCGCTGGCACCGTCGAGTCGCAGGCCCAGCTGCTCGCGCCCGGCGGCGCCCCGTCCGACCCGGTCCTGCCGATCGGCCGGGACGGCGCCCTCCCGCTCTCCTTCGGCCAGCGCCGGCTCTGGTTCCTGGACAAGATGGAACCGCAGAACCCCGAGTGGGTGACCGGTCTGTGGCTGCGCGTCCCCGAGGGCGCAGTCACCGAGGACGTGCGGCAGGCCGTCGACACCGTGGTCGACCGGCACGAGATCCTGCGCACCACGTACACCGCGGTGGACGGCGAGCCCGTCCAGATCCCGGCCACCGCCGCCACGGTGCCCGTCCGGATCCGCGAGACCCGCCGCGAGGAGCTCACCGCGCTGCTGCGCGAGGAGCTGGGCCGGGGCTTCGACCTGACCAGCGGCCCGGTCATCCGGGCCGTGCTCGTCCGGCTCCCCGACCAGCCCGCCGGCCTGCTGGTGACGGTCCACCACATCGCCTTCGACGGCTGGTCCGCCGGCATCCTGGAGCGCGAGCTGCGCACCCTACTGACCGACCGCGCCGCCGGCCGCGGCTCGGAGCTGCCCGAGCTCACCGTCCAGTACGCCGACTACGCGACCTGGGAGGAGGAGCAGCTCACCGACGAGGTCGTCAAGCACGAACTCGATTACTGGCACTCGGTGCTGGACGACCTGACCGCCCTCGAACTGCCGCTGGACCGGGTCCGCCCGACCGTGCGCTCCGCGGCCGGCGACACCGTCCCCTTCGCCGTCCCCGCCCCGGTCGCCAAAACCCTCCTCGGCATCGGCCGACAGCAGGGCGCGACCCCGTTCATGACGCTGCTGACCGCCTTCGCCACCCTGCTCAGCCGCTACAGCGGCCAGTGGGACGTCCCGGTCGGCACGCCGGTGACCTCCCGCAACCGTCCCGAACTCGAAGGCATGGTCGGCTTCTTCCTCAACAGCCTGGTGCTGCGCTGCCGGCTGGAGGGCGACCTCAGCTACATCGAGGCCGTCACCCGGCTGCGCGACACCTGCCGGGAGGCATTCGCCCACAACCAGCTGCCGTTCGAGCGGCTGGTGGACGAGCTCGCGACGGACCGCGACATGTCCCGCACCCCTCTCTACCAGGTCGCCTTCGACCTGCACGACGAACTCTTCGGCGAGGCCCCGCGATCCGAGGACGGTGCCGACGACCTGACCTCGATCCAGGAAGCCCTGACCATCGCCAAGACCGACCTGACCCTCTACATGAAGCGTCAGGCCGACGGCTCACTGGCCGGCACCTTCGAGTACGCGACCTCGCTCCTGGACCGCTCGACCGTCGAGCGGATGGCCGACGGCTTCGTCCGCCTGCTGGAGTCCTTCGCCACCGACCCGCGCGGCCGGCTGGACGCCGTCTCGCTGGTGTCGCGTGGGGAGTTGGTGTCGTTCGAGGGCTGGAACGCGACGGCCCGGCCGGGGGGTGGGGAGGTGAGCGTGCCCGAGCTGATCGAGCGCCAGGCCGCGCTCACCCCGGACGCGGTCGCCGTGGCCGCCGCCGGCACCACCCTGTCCTACTCCGGCCTGGAGGAACACGCGAACCGCGTCGCACACCTGCTCACCGGCCTCGGTATCGGCCCCGAATCCGTCGTCGGCGTCCTCCTGGACCGCGGCGCGGACCTGTCCGCCGCCCTGCTCGGCACCTGGAAAGCCGGCGCCGCCTACCTCCCCCTGGACCCCACCCACCCCGACGAACGCCTGACCGCCATGCTCCAGGACGCCGGCGCCCGCGTCGTCCTCACCCACACCCACCACCACGACCGCTTCGACCCCACGGCCGGCCCACGGGTCATCCGCCTCGACACCCACGACAACGGCCTGACCGACCTGCCCACCACGACGCCGAACCTCGTCCACGACCCGGACCGGCCGGCCTACGTCATCTACACCTCAGGCTCCACC
>NZ_JBHYYB010000106.1:0-29563 GCF_042752535.1 Kitasatospora sp. NPDC059327
CGCAGGTAGTCGTGGGTGCGCCGTTCGGGCATGCCGGGCATCATCGGCAGGACTGGCTGGGACCGGTCCAGTGCCTGGATCTGGGACTTCTCGTCGACGCACAGCACGACGGCCCGCTCGGGCGGGTTGTGGTAGAGCCCGACGACGTCCACGACCTTGTCCACGAACTGCGGGTCGGTGGAGAGTTTGAAGCTGTCCTGCAGGTGCGGCTTGAGGTCGAACCTCTTCCAGATCCGCCCGATGGTCGACTTCGACAGCCCGGTGCGGGCGGCCATCGAGGATCTCGACCAGTGCGTGTCCTGGCCCGGGGTGGACTCCAGCGTTGCCACCAGCACGTCCTCGACCTGGTCGAGCAGGATCGAGGGCGGCCTGCCCGGACGCGGCTCGTCCTGCAGGCCGTCCAGCCGCTTGTCGATGAACCGGGCCCGCCAGCGCTCCACGGTCGACTCGTCGACGCCGAGGTCCATCGCCGCATGCCGGTTCGTCCCGCCCTCCGCGCAGCGCAGCACGATTCTGGCCCGCAGTGCGAGGTACTGCGCGGTCTTCGCCCGCCTCGCCCAGCGCTCCAACTGTTCCCGCTCGGTGTCGCTCAGGACCAGGTCGGCCTTCGGGCGACCGATGCGGCCGGCATCCTGCAGGCCGGCCAGTCCGTCGACTGCGAACTTCCCACGCCACTTGCGCACCGTCTTGGCCTGGACGCCGACGAGCTTCGCAGCAGCGGCATTCGACATACCGTCAGCGCACGCCAGGATGATCCGGGCCCGCTCAGCGGCCCTTCGGTCCCAGGACTCCGCCCGGCGCACCAACTCGGCACGCTCGTCGTCAGACAGCGCGATCGACACAGCAGTAGGCCCAGGATGTGACACCATAAAAGGGTACCAACTTACCCTCGTGATTTGCGGTGCATCACACTACCACTTCGCGCCACAAAAGCGCAGGTCACAACCACAGCCTGAGACCTCTGCCGAACCCGGAACGGTTCACCGTGACGCGCAGTTGGGTCCGCAGGCCGCTTCCACAGCAGTCCGCCAGTCCATCAGGACGACGATGGCACGCTTTCCTGGCGCTGGGATCCTGGCACGGGTGCTATTCACTGGCTTCGGGCCGCGCGCACCGACCACGTCATGCGGTCCTCGGATTCGGTGAGGACACGTCGGATGCCGCCTTCACCGAACCTGAAGGTCAAAGGATCGGCGTATGGCTACTGGAACACTCTCAACTCGTATCGGGCACCTGCTCGCGTCGGAAAGGTCAACAGTTCTCCCAGAGAGTTGACCGAGGTGCTGTACGAAACCACCGTGCCGTCTTCCAGTACCTCGGCCTTCTTATTGGGCCAAGGGTTGAGAACCGTGAGTCGCTTCCCCTTTTCGCTCAGGATGCTGACCGTTGTCGCGACTCCTCCTTCATCCTGCTCCGCATCGACGAGGAAGGCGCCGCTGGCCCGTAGACGGGTAAACGAGGTCGCCCGATCCTTGTACCAATTGGCGAAGATATTGAGGAACCCTTCATCGCTCTGCAGAAGCGATCCGTGGATGAAGCCGACAAACAGCGTGGCGCCAAGGTCGCCATACGTATTGTTGCTACGCATCCCCAACCAGTCGCTGACGGGAAGATCAATTATCTCGGCCAAAACAGAATTCACCAAGGAGTCGATTTCGTAGCCTGCGTTCGTACCAACCACGGCCGCACGCATCGCCTTGTCGCTGTTCCATTTCTGCATGTACCTAATGTGGTTCCTGGTGAACTCAGCGTACTGCTGATCGGTTCGTCCGACCGTATCGAAGAAATACGTTCCCTGAACCACTACCGGGTGACTGTGAATCTGCGGATCGGCACCTTCGTACTCAACAAAGGTTGTCTTCCCGATACCCGGGCCGGAGGTGATGGCCCCAGTCGGATACGAACTCAGACGATCAAGAACATAACTCCACCTGCCTCGATCCGCAGCGTCGATACCCAGCGCCTTGCTCGCCGCGATAGCATTCTCGAAGACGAAGTGGCTCGCCATCAGGTCAAGGATCGCGTTCTTTCCTTCGGTGGATTCCTCGAATGAGGCACCGTAAACGACATATCGACCATTGGTCGAATCCCACACCAAATAGTCCTCCCAGAACTGAGCCAGATCCTTGAGTTTCGGATACAGGAACTTCCGAAGGTAAGGACTATCTTGGGTATATTTCCAGTACTTGACCAGAGGCTGCAGAACCGCAGCGCCGTTCGACGGGGAGTGGAAGAAGTCGTCCGGGCCGTTGGAGTGCTCCGTGCGAGACCCCCAGGGTCCTATATGAGTGGGGAACAGCGCGCCGCGAATGCCGCTCTCGAAGGGGGGATGCCCTCTGCCATCGACAAGATGGTTAAGTTGTTTCTTATCTGCGGCGAGGGAACGTGCGACTGGCCAGAAGTCTTCGATGACGTTGCTGTAATTCTTGATGTGATCCGTTCGATTAGCGCCGATAGAAGAATGCATTGCCCGCTGAATGTCCGTGTTCAACGTGTAGTCGCCCTGCCATCTCGGCTCAGTGGATGTGCACCAGGGAAACAGGCCTGCCGTCAAACCGGCACTGTGCTCACTCTGCGCGGCAATCGCACAGCCCAACATGTACAGCTGGCCGTAGTACAGCTTTTCCAGGCGCGCGGAGGCTGACCCGAAATCAACATAGGACTTCAGCCAGTACTCCTTCCACCATTCGTCGTGGACACTCTTGGCCGCCGCAAGGGCTTTATTTTCTTCATGCGCAAGGACCGTCTTCTTTGCATCCTCGATGTACGTGGCGGAGCCCTTTCCGCCTTCGACCGACGAGACGACTGTGACGCTCTTCCCGCATTCCAATGGGAAGGTCATCCGCATGGTCCGACCGTCTACTTCTTTGAGAACGGGCGACAAATAGAGCACCTTGGACGCAATTGCGACATTCACCGACCAGTGGTACTTGTCCGATTTTGCTTCCTTCCCTGCGTGGATCAGTCCATTAACTCTGTCGAGCCCGCCACTGGTGGTCGAGATTGAATTCACAGTGGCAGGCTCTGTCCAGACATCCACGCTCATGACGAGATCAGTCTGGCCCTGATTGACGATCTCTGTGACGATAAGGTTCTTCTTAGCGGACAGCCACGTCTTGGTACCAAATCCCCCTTCTGATGTCGCTTCCACCACGCCGGTTCGGAGATCCTGGGTGTATCGGAACGTTCCGCCGGCGGCCGAGGTCGCGCTACTGATCGTCAAGCCGCCAAAGGTCGTGGCGTGGACATCCCGGTCCGGATGGTCGTAGTCCTCCCACATGTCGGACCGCGTGACGAATATCTTCTGCGTTTGCCGATCGCCGCCCATGAACGCATTGACCGTGCCGTTTCCCATGAGCGGACCGTCAGGGGTCAGATCGGGGGAGACGCCTGATGGAAGGCCGTCGTACACTACTCGATGGCGGTCCACGATCGAGGAAACCCTGGCCCACTCGTCGGGATCCGAGGGTCGAGCCCCGCACCCCAGAGGCGCAGTCGCGTACACCGGTGCGTCGACACCTACTGCGACCGCAGCAGCAATCAAGATTGCCAGAGATGTCCTGCGTGTCATGCCCTTGGGCTGATCCGACGTCATTCATTCTCCCAAATCGGTTTGATGGATCGCGAGTTGATCCGACCTGCGCACAACGAGAGGTTGCTGCCGGTGATCCGATACGTCTTTCGCTGCGAAACCCAGGCGGACTTGGTTGAGGTCGATGCCGCCCCGGCCGGTACCGCGGACGGTGCTCGATGAACATCGTTGGACGTGCCGCACGCCACGGCGAGCCCGAGCGGTTGGTTAGCGAGCAGCCCGGAGGATGCGCCGGCGTTGGCCGCAATGGCGTGCCGTCATGGCCAGGATGCGGTCGGCGTGCAAAAAGTCGGGCCGATGCCGGTACGCACCTGCGAGGCACCTGAACCACTGTTTACGTGAACTGTTGGTTGCATGACAGCTTGGGAGATGCCGTAGGGCTCCGTCAAGAATTTTGTCAGCACCTAGCGAAATTAGCTGCTGGCGAGCCCGCGCACGGGGGCGGGTCCTCGCGGCGGTGTTCCGTTCGGGGGTCAGCCGATGGGGACGTTGACCTGGACCTCGGGCAGGGTGAGGTGGTTGGTGCCGGCGAGCTGGACCCGGACGTAGCGTCCGTCGGCGCCCACGGGGACGGTCAGCTTTCTCGGCGCGGTGCTCTTGATCCGGATCTTCTTGACCGCCGGGTCGGCTTGGAGGTCCTGGCAGTGCCCGACCCGTCCCGACGTTGTCAGGGCTGCTTACCGCCCACCTCGGCATCCCCCGAGACGAGCTGCTCCCAGGTTCAACCGGGTTGCTGCGACCATCCGGCGGTGATGGCCTATCACCTCACTCGACTCCATAGCGCTTCGTGGCGCACCAGCCAGGTTCGACAGGCTGGCTACCCGCTACCGAGCCGGCGTGGTCCTCGCTGCGCTGACCCTGTGGCTACGAGCCGAGGAGCAATAGCTCAAGCCAACAAGATCAATTATGAGGCACCGCCTAACCTCCGCGTTTCGGTTGGGGTTGGTTGAGCTGGGTTGATCTTCCGGGTCGGTCGTGATGAGGCTGCTGTCGAGGAACGGGCATGCCGAGGGCCCGGCGCGCGGGTCGGGTGCTCCTGGGGTCCTCGGGCCGTGGGTGGTCGGTGGCGGTTTCGTTGCTCGGGTGGCCGGTCGGGGCAGTGCGATCAGGCGGCTGAACGCGGCGGTCAGTTCGTTGCGTCAGGGCCAAGTGGTGGCGATAGGCGTAGGCGGCGGGCTCTGCGGGTGATGCGGGCGGCAGCGTGCGGGAGCCGGTAGCGGAGCTTCTTCGGTTCGGCGGTGGCCAACTCGCCTTCCAGCAGCATGGTTCGGGTCCAGGCGAGCAGGTCGATGGCGGTCAGGGACAGCTCCAGCCAGACCTGGTTGATGGCGAAGTGTCGGGAGGGGAAGCGGCCGAAGCCGGAGCTCTTGCCGCACCGGATGTGGTCCTCGACCCTGGCGTGGGCGCGGTGGCGGACCTCCAGGTACTGGTTCGAGCCGCCGCCGACGGGCGTGTCGGTGAGGAAGACCTGGTGGCGCATGCCTTCGTCCTGGTCGAACAGGGACAGATGGGCGCCTGGGTGGGGCCGCTCGCGGCGGACGATGATGCGAGTGCCGTCAGGGTGTCCGGTGAGGTCGACGAGGCCGGTCAGTTCGGCGACCTCGGGCCCGGCACGGAGGGAGCCGTCCTGTTCCAGTGCTGGGTGCCAGACGTGGTCAGGCAGTGCGCGAATGGCTCTGCGGACCTGGTCGGTGACGGCGTGCCCGACCGAGAACGTGGTCTGGATCCCGCGTTGCCGCAGGGCTCGCAGGTGGGCGGGAAAGGCCTTGGCTCCGCCCGCGCTGTCGGCGCGGGCGAGGGCGGGGGTGCCGTGGCGGTGGGCGTCGGGGATCTGGGCGAGGGCCCGGTCGAGGACGGTGATGTGGTCGGCGGCGGTGTTCGCGCCGGCGGTGCCCGGTCGCAGGACACCTGCCAGGGCCTTGCCGGTGTTGTCCGGGAAGCACAGCATCGGGTGGTAGCCGAAGCCGCGTTTGTAGGTGGCGGCCTGTTCCTTCTCGGAGTGGCAGGTGACCAGGGTGGCGTCGATGTCCGGCACCAGACCCGGCAGTTCACGTACTCCGGCGCGGGCCGGTGGAATCCCGTCCGCGGTCTCGGCGGCCTGCAGCCGGGCGACCTCGCGGGCAGCGGCCCGGGCTGCCCGCAGCGCGTTCAGGGCTGCCGCGTCGATGCCGGCCAGCACGCGCCGGGCGGTCGGGGTGGAGGCGACGGGGCCGAACACCTCGTGCTGGTCGCTCAGCACGGCGAGGTCCCGGATCGCCTCGCCGTCGGCGAGCATCACCGTCAGGTCCATCGCGACACGGCCGGGATCGTGCCCGGTCCCGCGTGGTCGCAGGCGGTGCAGGGCATCGGAGAAGGCGCCGGTCAGTGTGGTGGCGTCAGCCAGATCCGCGAGCAGACGCGAGCCGGCGTGGTTGACCACCCCGTGCCCGTCGGCACTGACGACAAGCTTGGGACGTGAGCGGGTAGGGTGCACGCGGAAAGTGCCTTCCTGCTGGTACGACGGAGACCTTAGACAAGCCTCGTCGTTGCAGCTCAGAAGGCACTTTTGCTTTTCCGATCATGATCCGGACGCGACCCCGGATGAAACGCGCAGGCTAGGCTTGACTCTGTCGTGTCCGTCTGCCGGCCGGTGCGCGCGAGCCCATTCGCCGCGCACGGAAGGGACCCGGCCACCATGCCACAGCCCATCGAGGTGATCGGCAGGACCGACGCCCACACCGACCTCCACCAGGCCGCCGTCATCGACACCATCGGCCGGCACTTGGCCACCGAGGCGTTCCCCACAACGCCCGCGGGCTACCGGGACCTGCTGGAGTGGCTCCATTCCCACGGCCAAGTACAGGCCGTAGGGATGGAGGGCACAGGCTCCTTCGGCGCCGAGCCTTTCCGCTACCTCCGTGCCGACCAGATCGTTGTCATCGAGGTGGACCGACCGGACCGTCGTGCTCGTCGTGCGGCCAGGAAGTCCGACCCCATTGACGCCTACGCCGCCGCAACCGCGGTACTCGCCGGCCGCGCCACCGGAACCCCGAAGCACCGCGACGGCGCGTCGAGGCAATCCGCGGATTGCGCGTGGTGCGCGCCAGCGCCGTCAAGGCCCGCGCCTAGACCGTGACGGTTGGCCGCCAGCCGTTCGGGTACCAATCTGGCGGCCCCGGCCACGGCCGTCAAAGTAGCCCTCAAGCGTCTGGCCAGGCGCTACCGGTACTTGAGCGAGGAGATGGCAGACGCGGACGCCGAGCTCCGCGCCCTGATCACCCGCACCGTGCCCGGACTGCTCGCACTGCTGGGCGTCGGGACCGAGAGCGCCGGCCAGCTGCTGGTCACCGCCGGGGACAGCCCCGACAGACTCGCCTCCGAGGCCTCCTTCGCCTACCTGTGCGCCGCCACACCCGTGCCGGCATCCTCCGGGCGCACCGACCGCCACCGACTCAACCGTGGCGGAGGCCGCCAGGCCAACCCCGCGCACTGCACACGGTCGTACTGGTCCGCATGCGTCACGACCCGCGCACTCGCGACTACGCCGCACGACGCACCGGCGAAGGACTCAAGACGAAGGACATCTTCAGATGCCTCAAGCGCTTCGTCGCGCGAGAGGTCTACCACCACCTCACCAGCGCACTCGGGTCGTCTCCTACAGCTTGACGATCTATAGAAGCTTCAGAGTCAAGCTGAGGCGACCGCAATCACCCGAGGATCGCGGTCCAGCGGGATCAGGCAGTCCCGCTCCAGCCACGACGCGTAGCCGACATGATCGCCCATCGTCGTCGAGTAGTACAGGCCCGCAGAGTTCTCCCCGCCCTTGGCTCAGTTGAACTCCCGAACCGGCTCGACGTCTTCGAACCCACGTCCCAGCACCCGCCGAGGCAAGCCCGGTGAGCCTCGGCGCCGCGACCGAAGGCCATGTTCGAACGCCGACAACGCCTCGTCGCCGTACGCGAGAACCTCTGCCGCTTGTGGCTGCCATCGATTGGCCACCCGGTGTCCCGACGCGCATCGGCGGGCGGAAGAAGGGGGAAGCTCCGCCCACCGCGTGGTTCCGGCCACCGTGCCGACCGGGCGGTGGGTTGAGTGGTGGAGAGAGCACAGAGGCGCAGCCCGGCATGGCCGCATCGCACCATCGCGCGTGGTGGCCGGTCAACCCACAGTGTCGAGGAACTGTTTCCAACCGGCGGTCGGTGCCTGGCCGACACCGAGGGTACGCAGTTTGCGCAGAGTCGACTCATCCTGTGTGTCGAGCCAGTCGACCAGTTGGCGGAAGGAGACCAGCCTGACATCGGGTTTGTCGGCGATGGCTTTGATGGTCTGTTCGACGGCGTCCATGTAGATGCCGCCGTTCCACTGCTGAAAATGGTTCCCGATGAACAGCGGTGCCCGGTTGCCCTCGTAGGCTCGGTTGAAGCCGGCCAAATAGCAGTCACGGGCCTGAATACGCCATGCGTCGTACTTGGCCGGGTCGCCTTTGGGCCCGGCGTCAGACTGGTTGGCCATGATGTTGTAGTCCATCGACAGGGTTTCGAAGCCGCGTCCGGGAAAGGGCAGAGTTTGTAGGGGGAGATCCCAGATCTTGCCGTTCAGAACCTTCTGGGGCCAGATCTGACGCTGACCGGGTGAGCTGGCGTCGTAGCGCCAACCCAACTTGACAGCGGCGGGAAGCAGGGCCTTCTGGCCTTCCAGTCCAGGGGTGCGGCCCCCGATGAGCTCCTTTCGGTAGTCGAAGGGGAGCGGTGGAAGATCGGCGAAGCCCGTATGGGTCCTCCAGTTCATGACGAATGCCATCACCTGTTCGATCTCTGCTTCCCACTCGGCGGAGGTCCATTTGCCGACGCCGTTGCCGTCCGACCTGCCGCTGAGGAAGTGGCCGTTGAAGTGGGTGCCGATCTCGTGGCCGTCACGCCAGGCGGTCCCTAGTAACTCCAGGGTGTCGTGAATGTGCTGGTCGGTGAGGTAGCCTATGTCGGATTCACCGACGCGGTGTCGCGGTGGGTGGTACAGCGCCTTCTTGGACTCCGGCAGCAGGTAGATCCCGCTGAGAAAGAAGGTCATCGAGGCCTTGTATTCTCGACCGATCTTGAGAAAGCGGGCGAACTGTCCACCGTCCGCAGTGGCGCCCGCGCCGTCCCAGGAGAACACCACGAACTGCGGCGGGCGCTCGCCGGCCTTGAGTCGTTCGGCCTTGGGCTGGTTGGGCTGGGGTCCGGTGTTTGCGGTGGACCCGTCGCCGATCAGGTTCCCGTCGGATGTCGGCCGGCCGCCCTTGCTCGGCGCAGGCGTCGGCTCGTTGGTCGCAGTATTCGGTGCGGTGGGTCTGCTTGCTTCGGGAGGTGGGGAACAGGCCGTGGGCATTGCGAGCGTGGCGCTGACGGCACTGCTCAGGATGGTGCGTCGGGATATACCGGTCATGGGCCTTCCTTCTAGTTTGTCGGGTCCGGTCCTTCGGAGGATGCCGGGAGTTGGTGCCTGTTGGGGGGAAGGAGCGTGGTGACGCGGCCTTCCCTGATTCTCCGTTCCTCTGATCGAACGGCGTCTCGTGGACAGTGAGCCGGAGTGCTCGCCGCCGACCAGCGTTCGCCGGACCAGGTCGCCTGCGGCAGCCTGGGATTCCGTACGAGCAGACGTGGTGGTTCGGGGCGGTGAGGAGGTCGGTGTAGGCCAGCGGTCAGGCAGGAACTCCCCAAGGGGGCGAGGGTGGTGGCCCTTTTGGCGGGGTGTCATGAGTGCGACGGAATCGCCGCCCTTGTTGCTGCAAGGTGCAACTGACAGAGCGGCAGGGAGTTGTCCTTGGCCTGCCGTGCGATGGAACTGGGATCCGGGTTCCTCCGGGATTGCCCACCCTGGCTTAACTTCCTGGTCTTGGCTGTTTCACCGGTCGGCCGCGCGGGGGATCTCCTGCGCAAGCGCGTACTTCTTGCCGCGTGACCGGCCTTCCCTCCCGACACAGTCGGTGACGGATCATTCATGCCGGCACGGAAAGCGATCCAGAACCTCATTCCGTTGCCGACATTTTCGGAAGAGGAGTGGCCAGTGGTCTCTGCCGTCCCGCTCCGTTGCTGGACCGATACCGGGAAGCTCCGTGCCGGGAGGGTGCCGGAGCAGGCGGGGGCCTGCTCCGGCAGGTGCTCCGCGGGCGCCGGGGGGCGTCCGCAGAGGATTCAGCCGGGACGGGTTCTGGTGAACAGTCCTGCCACGGTGTCCTTGGCCTGATAGCCGTCGGGAGTCGTGCTGCGGGCGCCGATGCGGCGTTGCCGGCCGTGCCCGCAGTGGTGGCCTGGGAGGGGTCAGACACCCCATGTCGTTGGGTGTCAAGCGACAAGGGGTTGGGCGTGGTGCGACCATGCGGTCGCTTCGTCGTAGAGGGTGCGGGTCTTGAGGCAGCCGTGGAGTATGCCGACCAGGCGGTTGCCGACCTGTCGGAGGGCGGGGTTGTAGCCGGCCTCACGGGCGCGCTGCTTGTCGTAGTAGGCGCGGGCGCCGGGCGAGGCTCGTAGGGCGGAGAACGCCTGGGTCTGCAGCGCGGCGGCGAGCCGGTTGTTGCGGACGTAGCGGGCTTGGACGGTGTGGCTCTTGCCGGAGGCCCGGGTGACGGGGCTGGTCCCGGCGTAGTTCTTGCGGGCCTTGGCGGACGCGTAGCGGGTGGCGTCGTCTCCGAACTCGGCGAGCACCCGGGCGCCGGTGATCTCCGCGATGCCGGGCATCGACAGGTAGATCTCAGCGTCCGGGTGCGCGAGAAAATGTGCCTTCACCTGCCCTTCCATCTCGGCGATCTGCTCGTTCAACGCGATCAGCAGACTCGCGTGGGCGGCGGCGGCCGCCGCGTAGGCGGCCGTGACCGGGTCGGGCAGGCCGAGCTGCGGCTTGCGCAGCGCGGCCTGGATCGCGGCCGCTTTCTCGTCCCGGTTGCGGCGCCGGGCCCGGGCCAGGACAGCGGTGATCTGGGGGCGGGTCAGCTTCGCGGCCGTCGCGGGGGTGGGCGCTTTGATGAGTAGTTCGAGCGCGTCTGTGCTGGTCAGCGCCAGTTCGGCGTAGGCCGTGAGGGCTCCGGGGAAGTACTCGCGCAGCGTGCTTCGCAGCCGCTGGAAGGTGCGGGTGCGCTCCCAGATCAGGGTCTGGTGCGCGCGGGCGACGACCTTGACGGCCTGGGCCTGCTCGCTGTCGCCGGCCACCGGCCGCAGCTGGGCCCGGTCGATGCGGACCATGTCGGCCAGCGCGTGCGCGTCACCCTTGTCGCTCTTGGCCCCGGAGGTGGCGTACCGCTCCTTGAACCGGGCGACCTGGCGCGGGTTGATCGCGTACACCTGGTAACCGGAGGCGATCAGGGCCTGCGCCCACGAGCCCCGATCGGTCTCGATCCCGACGATCACCCGGGCCGCGTCCAGGTCGTCACCGCCGTGGCGTGCGAGGAGCTCGTGGAGCTTCGCGATGCCCTCCACGCCCTCCGGCAGCCGCGCGGCGGCAAGCCTGCGGCCGGACTCGTCCTGGATCTCGACATCATGATGATCTTCCGCCCAGTCATCGCCGATCAGCAGCAACATGCCCTCCCAGTCACGTCGTTCACCTCGTTCAGCAGCCTGCGGAAGGCGCGGCGCGCGGCCTAATGGATCCAGTGCTCACGCCCTTCGGGGCGGGCACGCCACCCCATCAGCGGTCATGGCCTTCCGGCCGACCAGCAGGGGCACGGTCTGACCCCAGAACTCGCAGTGGTTCCGGCGTGGAAAGTGCTCAACTACTGGCGGCTACGGCACCGAGTCTCTACGACCCAGCAAGTCCCATTAGGACGTGGGATCGTTGACCTGGACCGCGGCCAGGGGAGGTAGTCGGTGCCGCTGAGCTGGACCGGACGTATCGTCGTCGGCACTCACGCGGACGGTCGGTTTCGTCGGTGCGGTGCCCGCGATCCGGATCTCCCTCACCACCGGGCCGACGTGGAGGTCCCCCAGGCTACGGCCGGTGAGGTCGGTGGGCGACGCGATGACCTCGAAGTCGGTGAGACGCCCGCAGAGATGGGTTGGTGCGGTTGAATACCGCCACCGGTCTGATCCGGCGCTTCACACCGAGGCCGCCGCCACCACGCCTGCGCCTGGTTCCCGGTGTGGCCGGGGAGGAGCGCGGGCCGGTCGGCCAGCGGCGAGGGGGCGGAGGCCGCCCGGGAGGCTACTCCGTGCCAAGCCGGGCGGGCCCCGGCCAGTGGCGGGGCGATTCTGCCCCTTACCGGAGTTCCTACCGGGTTCTGCCCCATGACGGGGGGCAGAACCCGGAGACTGATCACAACCTCACAGGATCGACAACCTAGTCCTGCTTTTCGCCTGAGGCGAAGCGGGAGACGATGAGGGCGAGGATGATGATGGCGCCGTTGAGGAACTGGTTGAACTCGAAGCGCTTCGCCGGCCGGCCGACCGGTCGCGTCGTGGCGGGCTCTGGTTGGACCTCGGCGGCGAGCCCCTGGGTCACGAGCGTCCCGAGTGCGTCCTCCGTGGTCGGTCGGGACACTCCCGCGGCCTTCGCCAGTTCGGTGATGGTCGCGACCGGCATGTCGTGCAACGCGCGCAGCACCGCTGTCGTGTTGAGTCGTTGCAGCCATGCCGCGTCCCCGCCACTCGATCCGGGGCGGCGTGTCCCTGGCTTGGCGATCATGCGCCCTCGTACCCCCACTCGCGCGGTGTCCTTCCCAGGATGCCCCCAGCAGAATGCCACTCGCACATCGATGGCGGGCGGGTCGGGGAGGAATCAACCCGAAGGTATGCGGGAACCGGCACGGCGACGCCCCGGGGTGTCGCCGTGCCGGTTCTTGGGAAGCGCGGTGGTGACGGTCCCGCGGGATCTACTGCGGTTGCACCACGTAGGTGGATCCTGCGGTGGTGTTCCAGCTGATGACGCCGTCGGCCAGGGTCGAGGACACGCTGTTTCCGTTCACACGGACGCGAATGTTCCTTCCGGGCCAGGGGTTCTGCAGTCTGGCCGTCGTCCCGGCCTCACTGGTGATCTTCACGCCGCTGATCGTCCCTCCTGTGCGGGTGGCGCTGACCGTGAACGCGCCCTTCTCCCGGAGGCGGACGAAGTTCGCGTTCACCCCGCTCGGGTACCCTGGGAAGAGGACCATGACTCCACCGTCGCTCTGGAGGAGCATGTTGTTGATCGCCTCGACGGCGCCGGCCTTCTCGATGCCGTGGTGGTTGTCCGAGATGCGCAGGTTCTGGACGATCTGGGCCTGGATCCGGGACTTCAGGATGTCGACGAGCTGCTGTGCCGGGTAGCCGACTCGCGCGGCCTGGGTGAAGCTCTTGGGGAACGTGTTGTCGTTCGCCCAGCCGTTCATGGCGTCCAGCGTGTCGATCGCCTGCTGACGCATGACCGGGTCGCTCCGGATCCCGATCAGTTCGCCCGGGTGGACGAATTCGAGGTTCACCGTCTGCCGGCCGAGGTTCATGTCGTCGTCCCGTCCAGGGCCGCTCGTTGTCGTACCGGGGTCGGCCAGCGTGAACACGGTCTTCCCGTTCAGTACCTTCGTCGGTTGAGCGGGGAGGCGGCTGAGGATGTACCTCCACGTCTCCTGGTCGGGGTCGTTGATGCCGAGCTTCGTGTTCGCCTCGATCAGCGTGCTCAGCACGAGCTTCAGGACGCCCAGGTCAGGACTGGAGTTCCGCGACCACCCGCCCTCGTTGTGGCCCGTCCACAGGACGTACCGGCCCTGTGTGGCGTCCCAGCGCAGGTAGGTCTTGAAGAAGACGGCGAGTGGGCGGATGAACGGAACGACCTTGTCGCGCAGGAAGGTCAGGTCCTGGGTGTAGTTGTAGTAGGAGATGAACGTCGTCGCGCTGAACAGCCCGTTCATCGTCTGCTGGTAGTAGCCCGGGTTCGAGGTGTCGCCGTTGGCGGTGATGCCGACCGGGAACAGTGCTCCGCCGTCGATCCCTCCCTCCAGGCCGTTGGCCCGGATCCAGGTCGGATTGAGGTTGACCAGATCCTCCCTGCTGCGGCGCTTCGCCTCCGGGAGGTAGGTCGTGAAGGCGTCCGTCATGGACTTGGCCAGCTGAGGACGATTGCTGGAGTACGCGCCGTACAGGGGCGCGATAGCGTTGTAGTTCAGGTGGAGGTCGCTGCCGTAGAACGCGTCGTCGCGGGTTGTCCAGATGCCGTACAGGCCCGACGGCGTCGTGGTTCCCTCTCCGAACGTTGAGCCCAACTGGTACTGGGCGCCGTAGTAGTAGCGTTCCAGAAGCGGATCGTTCAGGTTGACGAACGACTTCAGCCAGTAGTCCTTCCACCACCGCCGATGGGCGGTGAAGAGCGAGTCGACGCCGGCTTGGGTGGTCCGGGCGGCGATCGCCGTCGCATGGGGGCGTGGGTCGTCGGGATTCTTTCCGCCGCCCTCGACCGCGGTGACGACGGTGACGGTCGCGCCTGGATCGACCTGGATCGTCATCGTCGACGTGTTGCCGGTGGCGGTCGGGGTGGACAGCGGGCCGGCCCCGATCACCCTGGTCGCCAGCGCCGCCTGAGTCACCCACGCGCGCCCCGCGGGGGTCTGCCGCGACGCCCAGACGGTGTCCCCTGTGGCGCCTGCGCTGTTCTGCATCGCCGGGTCCTGACCCGCCTTGGCGCCGGACCATGCCGAGACGTTCAGCGTGACAGGACCGGAGCTGTTCGACGTGAGGGTCGTGATGACCCGATTGCTCCTGGCGCCCACCCACGTGCTCATCCGGACCGGGGCGTCGTCGATCATCATCTCGGTGGTGATCTCACCGTTGAGGATGTCCTGCCGTTCGTGGAAGGCCACAGGAGTGTTGGACGCGGCCGGGTGCGTGTAGAAGGCGAGTTGGGGGATGCGCGCGCGGGGGTGGGTGGTGGTGTCGGGCGTGGATCCCTGCGTGGGTCCGGTGATGTTCAGCCGCACGTAGCGAGCCAAGGTGGGCGTGAACGAGCGATCGGTCCTGTTGGCGGTGTTCCCGGTGACGGTGTCGACGTCGGTCCACGCGGCGCCGTCCGCGCTGGTCTGCAATGCCCAGTCGCGGGTGTTCATCGCCTCCTGGCCCGGGGCGGTGAAGGTGGCCCCGCGGTGCAGGATGACGTAGCGTCCGATCTGCTGGGGAGAGCCCAGGTCGACCTGGAGCCAGTGCTGGTTGCCGACCGCCGAGACCCACCCTTCGCCGGTCGCGTCCGCGCCACTGATCGCGTTCCGGGCGGCGAAGTCGTCATGGATGCTGCTGGCTGTCGCGGTCCCACCCGGAGCGAGATTTCGGCGGCCGCTTTCGATGGTGACGCCGCCGAGCGCGATCGGGCCCGGGGATCCCAGCCGCTGGAAGTCGGCGGGTTGGCCGTCTCCCGGGCTGATGAAGTCGCCCTTCGTCACGATGAACGTCTTGGTCCCCGGCGAACCCGACGACACGACACCGACGTCGCCGTTGCCCAGCAGCGCCGTGTCCGGCTGGGTCGTGGTGACCGAGTTGCGGTAGTCCTCCGTGGTCCACGAGCTGTCGACGGCCGCGAGCTTCGAGCTGATCGTCGCCCACTCGGCTGCCGTCGCCGCAGACGCGGTACCGGCCGCCACCCCGGGCAGAACAACGGGTGTCAGGGTGATCGCGACGACCGTGGCGACGGCATGACGGTGCCGCCTTCGCGGGGACCCACCTCCGGGGCGACCCCGCCGCGCGGCGTAGCGCGCAAGTGCATGACTCATGAACGAACCCTCCAGCGGATGTGACGAGCCTTGTCGGCGAGGCCGCGCGGTGTGTTCCGACGGCGACGAACCTCAAGGCGGGTGGTCGGCGGGCGTGTGGGGCTGGCAGGCAAGCACCCGCCAAGTGCTGACACGGACCGGTCTTCGTGCCGGCGAGGTGGGAGTACAACTGCCTGCCAGGTGTGCGCGCCCATGTGTCCAGGCGGATGTCTTCGTGTGAGGAGATCGTCCCGGGGGGATGCGCGCCCGCCGATGGTCGGCACGGGTGGTTACCGGCCGGGCAATTATGAAGACCGTATTCATATTGCCTTGTGGCGGAGGCTAGGTGACCCCCAATCAGCGAGTCAAGAGGTCTGCGGCCCTTGATGGTTCACCCGCGCCGGGGGTGTCCGAATCCGGGTCGTCGTCATGCTGCGGTTGTCTCGCACGCCTAGCGCGACGCCGCCACCCTCGGGCCGGGTGCGCCCGCAGGCGTCAGGCATGACGGGCGCGGCGCGGACGGATGTCCGACGCCGTCGCCTCGCAGCCCTGGCTCCAGGGGGCGGGGCGGACGGCCCGAGGGGCACGGTCGTCGGCGGATGCCGCTCCGGCCTGTGCGTGTCCTGCGGTCGGTTCGGGTGTCAGTCCCGGGCGGACACCTCGAACAGCTGCCGCTCGACGAGGTCGAGGGCCAGCCGGACGGCGCCGAGGGCCACCGACCGGTCGCCGAGTGTCGAGGCCACGAGTTCCACGGGGAACAGGCACTGGCGGAGGAGTCGCCTGCGGAGCGGATCGAGCAGGAGATGTCCGGCCTGGGAGATCCCGCCGCCGAGCACGACCAGTTCGGGGTCTACGCTGAGGATCACCGCGGCGATCCCTTGCGCGAGGTCGTCGGCGAACCGTTCGAGGGCCGCCATGGCGCGGGGGTCGCCCTTCTGGACGGCCGTGAACAGCTCTTCCGCATCGCCCTGCCCCTCGCCCGACCAGCCGCGCAGGCGGCCGGGGGCGGTGGGCCAGCCCGATGCCTGCAGGTCGCCGATCTCCCCGGCCGCGCCGTGGCGGCCGGTGTGCACGCGTCCGTCGATCAGAATTCCCGCCGAGATGCGCCGGCCCGCGTGGATGTAGAGCACGTCGCGCGCCTCGGTCGCCGCGCCTCGCCAGCGCTCGCCGAGAGCGGCGAGCTTGGTGTCGTTGCCCACGACGACGGGCGCGCCGAAGGGCTCTCCCAGGGCGGCCGCGAGGTCGATGCCCGTCCAGCCCGGGAGCAGTGAGCTGAGTCGCACGACGCCCGAAGCGTCCACGATGCCGGTGGTGCCCGCTCCTACGGCCTGTACGTCCGCCGCCCGCAGGTCGGCGCCGCGCAGGGTGCGGTGTCCCAGCGCGCGGGCGGCGGCGATCCGCTCGACCGCCGGCAGGTCGGGGGCCACGGTGGTCTGACGGCTGCCGAGCACCTCGCCCTTGAGGTCGGTGACCACCGCGAGGATCCTGTGTGCGCCGATGTCGAAACCCAGCACGCAGCCCGCCTCCGCGCGGAACCGGTAGCGCTTGGCGGGACGGCCGACGCTGCGGGCCCCGTCCGTCACGGGGGCCACCTCCTCCACCCAGGACTGCTCGACGAGCCCCGCAAGTGCGTTCTCCACAGTGGCTCGGGCGACACCGATCGATCGGACGAGCTGAGTGAGGGTGAGGCTCTCCGCCCCGTGGAGCGCGCGGAGCACGGCGGCCGCGTTCAGACGGCGCAGCAGGGACGAGTCCCCCCCGGTAACAGTCATGTTTCCCTCTTCCCGACTCTTGACTCGGTAGCTCGACAGGTCTCACTATCAGTCAACATTATTTCAGAAGGTAGCAAAAATATCAGCTCGCCTTCTGACCTTCCGGACCGAGGAGCACCCCGTGAAACGTCTGGCGCGCGCGTCCTTCCCCGTTCTCATCGCTGCCCTGGCCGCCGGCGCGTGTTCGCCCGCCGGCACGGACACCGGCGGCAGCAGAGAGCCCGGCACGAAGGAGATCACCTTTCTCACCTTCGAGACCCCGAACCTGGACGCCGCGTACTGGGACGACGCGATCGCACGGGCGGAGAAGAAGGTGCCGGGCCTGAAGGTCAAGAAGCTGGTGGCCCCCAGCATCGATCGCACCGGATACGCCAAGCAGCTTCTGGCCTCGGGCCAGTTCCCCGACCTCCTGGTCTCCGTCTCGCCCGTCGGCTTCGCCGAGGCTGGCGCGATGGCCGCATGGACGGACCAGGAACTGGAGCCGTTCACCTTCCCCCAGTCCAACCCCATCGGCGGCAAGATCTACCAACTGCCCTACAACACCCAGCCGATCCCGCTCGTCTACTACAGCAAGACGCTCTTCACGAAGGCCGGCATCACGGCACCGCCGAAGACCTACCAGGAACTGCTGGACGCCTGTGAAAAGCTCAAGGCGCAGAACATCGACCCGTTCGTCCTCGGTGGCGGCGGCAAGGACGCCGTCGCCTCCTCGTACCTGTGGACCGCCCTCGTCGGAACCGACGTCTACAAGAAGACACCGGACTGGATGAGCCAGCGCCGCGCAGGCAAGGTCTCGTTCAACGACGCCGACTTCAAGGGCGCGACGGACAAGTTCGTCCAGCTGGCGAAGAAGGGCTACATCGACAAGGCCGCACTCTCACGCGACTACGCCAACACCGAGAAGGCCTTCCTCGCCGGCAAGGGCGCCATGTACCCGATGGGCAGCTGGTTCGCCACCGCCGGCGACAGAAGCCCGATGAAGGACGACATCGGCGTCTTCGCCTTCCCCACGGACGACGGCAGCCCGGCCGTCCCCGCCTACACCGGCGGCGGCATGTCGGTCTCGGCCAAGTCCAAGCACCTCAAGGAGGCGAAGGAGTTCGCGCTCGCCTTCCAACAGGACAAGGCCACCCTCGACGCCGTGGTCAAGGGCGACGGCGCGATCATCGCGATGAAGGGCTACACCCCGCCGACCGGCATGGGCCCCGTCTACGGCGCCACCGTCACGGTGTACCAGGACGCCGTGAAGAACAACGGCATCGTCAACTCCTTCCTCGTCGAAACCGGCGACGACGCGCTGCTCCCCGGCCTCGTGGAGAAGTCCTACGCCCTCGCCCAGGACATCATCGCCGGACTCAAGAACGCGGACCAGGCGACCAAGGCGCTGGACGAGGACTGGGCGAAGGCTGACAGCAAGTGACCACAGGGATCAGGACACCGAAGGAGCGCGGCGCGCGCCACGGCACGCCGCCGGCCCCCGGGCCGAAGCCGGCAGTCCGCCGGCGCCGATCGAGCTCCCTGCGGCACTTCCTCGGCTTCGGCGCACCGGGACTTCTCGTGTACGCCTGTTTCGTACTCGCCCCGATCACGCTCAGCGTCGGCTACAGCTTCACCAACGCCGACCAGTTCGCCCCTACCACCGAGTTCGTGGGCCTCGACAACTACACCCGGTTGCTCACCGACGACGCCTTCCTCACCGCGCTCAGGGTGACGACGATCCTCACCCTCATCGTGGTCGTCCTCCCCAACGTCCTCGGGCTCGCCATCGCCCTGCTGCTGGACCGGACCGGCTGGCTCTACCAGGCACTGCGCAGTGTCTTCTTCGTACCCGTCGTCCTCAGCTCGGTCGTCGTCTCCGTCATCTGGCAGGCCATGCTCACCGACGACGGCCTCGTCAACTCCCTGCTGACCTCACTCGGCGTCGACAGCCCACCCGGCTGGCTCTCCGACCCCACGCTGGCCCTGTACTCCGTCGGGTTCATCATCAGCTGGCAACTGCTCGGCTTCTGCGCCGTCGTCTACCTCGCCGGCCTCCAAGGCGTACCGCAGGAACTGCACGAGGCCGCCGCCATCGACGGGGCGGGACCCTGGCTCCGGTTCCGCAAGGTGACCTGGCCGATGCTGGCACCAGCCCTGACCATCAACACCGTGATGCTGCTGATCACCGGCTTCAAGGCGTACGACCACATCCAGGTTCTGACCAGCGGCGGCCCCGGCACCGGCACCACCGCCACACTCGCCTTCTCCGTGGTCCAAACCGGATTCACCGCCAACCGCACCGGCGAAGCCTCCGCCATGGCACTGATCATGCTGGTGATCGTCGCCGTCATCTCCAGCATCGCGCTGCGCTTCCTGCAGCGCCGTGAGGTGAACTTCTGATGCACAACACGCAACGCGCGCCCTGGATACGTCCCGTGGTGGCCCTCACCGTCACCGCCGTCTTCTTCCTGCCGCTGTACCTCGTCCTCGCCAACGTCTTCAAGCGGGGCGAGGACATCACCGACTCGGCGGTCTCCCTGCCGTGGCCGCCCACCCTCGACAACGTCTCCCGGGTACTGAACCGCCCGGACCGGCTGTTCTGGAACGGCCTGGTCAACAGCACCACCATCACGCTGCTGTCGATCGTGCTGCTCACCGTCTTCTCCGCGATGCTCGGCCACTACCTGTGCCGCAGCCGCGGCAAAGCCGCCCGGATCACCCTGCTCGTGCTGCTCGCCGGACTGATGATCCCACCCCAGGTGATCCTCGTACCGATCACCGACATGCTTCAGCTCACCGGGATGATGTCCACCTTGCAGGGCATCGTCGCCTTCAACGTCGGCTACTACGTGCCCTTCGGCGTGTTCGTCTTCTCCGGCTTCATCCGCTCCATCCCCCTGGAACTTGAGGAATCGGCGGCCCTGGACGGCGCGAGCCGCTGGCGCGTCTTCTGGCAGGTCGTCTTCCCTCTGCTACGCCCCGCCACGGCCAGTGTGCTGATCTTCCTCGGGGTGTGGATATGGAACGACTTCCTCAACCCGCTCATCATCCTCGGCCCGGCCGGCGGCACAACGGTGACCGTCGGTGTCTACCGGGCCATCGGCGAACACCAACAGGACTACGGGCAGCTCTTCGGCCTGATGTTCCTCGCCGCTCTGCCCGTACTGATCTTCTACATCGTCCTCCAGAAACACTTCGTCAAGGGTCTCACCGGAGGGGCTGTCAAGGGATGACCATGACCAACAGCACCACACCTACGCGCTTCAGCAACCTCCGCACCCACCCCGGTCGCCCGTTGGACCGTCCACTCACCCTGGCGCTCGCGGGCGCGGGCGCCCGCGGCACCGGCTACACGGCCCTCGCCACGGCCGGCTCCACCCCGGTGACACTCACCGCTATCGCCGAACCACGCCTCGGACGGCGCGATGAACTCGCCGACCGGCACGGCATCGCGAAGGAGCACCGCTACACCGACTGGCGGGATCTGGCCGCCGGACCGCGGATCGCCGATGCCGTGATCATCGCCCTGCAGGACGCGGAACATCTGGAGGCCGCCGAAGCGTTCGCCGCGCGGGGATACGACATCCTGCTGGAGAAGCCGATGGCGCTCACCGCCGCTGACTGCGACCGCATCGCCACGGCCACCGAGACCGCCGGGGTGTCGCTGACCGTGTGCCACGTCATGCGCTACTCGCCCTACACCGTACGCCTCAAACATCTCGTGGACTCCGGGCGGATCGGGAACGTCGTCAGCATCGAGCACCTGGAACCCATCGGGTACTGGCACTACGCGCACTCGTACGTCCGCGGCAACTGGCGGCGCGAGGACCTCTCCAGCTTCGCGCTCCTGACGAAGTCGGGTCATGACATCGACTGGCTCGGCCACATCATCGGCCGCCCCGTCACCGCCGTCTCCTCCTTCGGCTCGCTCAGCCACTTCCGCCCCGACCAGGCACCGGAGGGCGCCGGCCTGCGCTGTGTCTCCTGCACCGTCGAGACCCACTGCCCCTACTCCGCGCGCAAGCTCTACCAGGTCGGCCTGCGCGAAGGCGGTGTCAAGCGGTACTTCACCCGGATCGCCGCGGACGAGCTGACCGAGGAGTCGGTCGAACAGGCCCTGGCAGAAGGACCGTACGGACGGTGTGCCTACCGGAGCGACAACGACGTGGTCGACCACCAAGTGGTCACCCTGCAGTACGAGGGC
The DNA here is from genome assembly GCF_042752535.1 of Kitasatospora sp. NPDC059327. NCBI lineage: Bacteria > Bacillati > Actinomycetota > Actinomycetes > Kitasatosporales > Streptomycetaceae > Kitasatospora > Kitasatospora sp. NPDC059327. The sequence goes on from NZ_JBHYYB010000106.1 coordinate 21,201, forward strand.
AACACCACCGTCGCCTTCACCCTCACCGCCTTCACCCCGCAGGAGAACCGACACACCAAGATCTTCGGCACCCGTGGCCAGATAACCGGCGACGGCCGCACCATCGAGATCTACGACTTCGTCACCGACGAGCGCACCGTCATCGACACCGACAACGGCGGCGCCTCCGCAGCGGAGGGCCACGGCGGCGGCGACGCGGCCCTGATCGAGGCATTCGTCCGCGCCCACCACAGTGGCCGCCCCGAACTCCTGCTCTCTGGCGCGCAGGAGAGCCGCGACAGCCACCGCGTGGTCTTCGCCGCCGAGCAGGCCCGCCGCACCGGGCAGGTCGTACAACTCTGATCCGTACCCGCTCCGCCGGTCCCCTACCGACCGAGCGGGTACGAGCGAGAACGTCCGGCTCCTAGCTGAGGTTTGAAGGCTGCGATACCCGGTCGGGCCTTCGTCCACGACGGAGGCCCGACCGGCCCTGACCTACCGACCTCCTTGGTGCACGGGATTCGCGGGAGCGCCCCGGAAATCCCGTGCACCGCCCGCTATGCCCACTCGACGCCGTGTTCGGCGAGCTGCGCGAGTTGGCCCGGGGTGAGTTTCGCCCGGCGGGCCTTCTGGTTATTGAGCCAGGTGCCCAGGGCGAAGTGCGACACCACCACCTGCTCCTCACCGCCGGGGCCGGCCTCCACGGCCTCCAGCGGCTCCTTGTGCGGGCGCGGCACCCGGGGATGCCCCTCGCGCCCGACGAACGCCGCGAGCGCGGCCAGGCCCTGCGCGAACCGGTCGCCCCGGGACACGGCCGGCTTCGCGTCTGCTACGGCCTTCGCGGCCACCAGCCCCTGGTCGGCCTCGATGCCGATCGCGGCGAGCAGGTCCTTCCGGTCGTCCTCCAGGCCGGGCCAGCCGGCCCGCTGTGCCTGCACCCAGCGGCCGAGCTGCTCCCGCAGAGCCTTGAACATGCGGCCCGGTCGGCGCCCCGGACCGCACCGCCGGCACCCACCCGTTCACGGGGCCGCCGGATCGCCGGGTCGGAGCATGCGGGTCGGGAATTTCTTCCTCTTCGGCGTGAACATTTCCGATGTCCGACCGGGAACCTGGCCTCAGACACGCTCCGGACTCCCCGCACTGATTTACCGTCACGGAGGGTGCAGCCATCGAGAAGTGAAGGACCAGCACGTGACGACCCCCATCCCCGCCAAGTCGCTGACCGGCGCCACCCGCCGGCCCGGGCACCACGGCGTCACCACCCGCACCGCCTGCGCGCCCCTCGCCCGGCCGCGGACGCCGCGCCACCACCGCACCGCATCGCGCGGTGCCGTCCCGGACCCGACCCGGGCGAGCGGTGAACGACTTCCCGCCCGCCGACGCGGCCGACACCTCCAGCACCCGCATCCCCCGACCCGCCCCCGCCCCGGCACCCCTGCCCATAACCTTCACCGCCTTCCACGACCTGCACGCCCAGCGCTACACCGACTACGCCTTCGCCCACCTCGGCGACCCCGCCGTCGTGCGCGACCTCGTCGACGACGTCTTCGTCGCCCTCGCCGACCGCTGGCACCGCGTCCTCGCCCAACCCAGCCCCGCCGCCTACGCCTGGGCCCTGCTGCGCCGGGTCGTGGAGGCCGAATGCCTGCGCCGGGCCGAGCATCTCGTGCTCATCGAGGAAGCCGCTTTCGCCTACGTTCTCATCGAACGCGCCAAGCGTCTCCTTGAACAGGTCGACGAGTGCATGGTCGAGGACCTCGGCATCGGCATCAGTGTCGCCCGCGCCATCCAGGAACTCCCCGGTCGCCAGCACGACGTCGTCGTCCTGCGCTTCCTCGTCGGCTTCACCCCCACCCATATCGCCGAAGTCATGGGAATCGAGGAGGGCACCGTCCGCTCCCTCGTTTCCCAGGCCAGAACCCGCCTCAAGACCCGCCTCGCACCGCGCCGCACGCTCGTGCGCGGTCGCACGCACGACGAGGAGTGATCCCCATGGACCCGCTCGACATCCTGCTGGCCGGAGGCGGCATCCGCGCCGCCGGCCCCACCCCCCTCTACGACCTCACCGCCGACCGCCGACGCATCGCCGAGAAACTCGCCACCCGCCGCGCCGAGCGCCGCGCCCAGGAGACGGACGGCCCCGCCGGCAGCGGCGCCGCGCACGAGGGATGGTGGCGCACCGTTCCCGCGCCGCAACCGCCCAGGGCGGCCGTCCGGCACGGAGGGGACGGTCCGCCGCCCTTCTGGGGCCCCGGCGGACCGGCGGGGGAGTCCTCGCCCGCCGACGCCCAGGACCTGACCCACCACGACCACGCCGACCGCTACCTGCGCGCCCTCGCCGGCGTGATCATCGGCGAGGAAGGCGCCGCCGACGCCCTGAAGCGCCTGCACGACGGCACCGTGGAACCGCACGGCGCCCTGGTCTTCGCCTGCCTCCTCCACCTCGTGGGCCACTACCAGGAGGCCCAGTTCTGGTGGCAGTTCGCCGGCGGCGCCGAGAACGCCGCCGCGTGCCTGTGCCTCTACCTCCACCACGTCCGCCTGGGCGAGATGAAGGCCGCCGAGCACTGGTTCGCCCAGGCCACCCGCCCGGAGAAACTCCCGCCCGGACGCCCCGCGACGGCGGCGCTCCTGCCACCGGTCCCCGGCTACTACCTCGCCTGCCTGCCCCTGGTCAGCGACCACCTCACCGCCCTGGGCGCCGCACCCCACCCACTGGACCCCGCCCTGCGCGAAACACTCGACGACCTCGCCATCGTCCGCGACGCGGAGTACGGACCGATCAGCCTGCCCAGCGACGACCTCGCCGGCCAGCTCCACGACCTCGCCACCACCAGCTGACCACCCCCGCCCCCGGCCCCGACCGGCACCCCACGAACAGGGCGGACCAACTCCCGGACACCGGGCCGCCCGGCACAACGGAGAAGACGATGACCACCCCGGACCACCACCAGGACACACCCCTGGCCACCGGCACGAACCACCGGCGACCCACCACAACGACCGGCGCCGGCAACAGGAGACACCGGTCGGCGGGCAAGGCCGTCACCACCGTCGGCATCGTCGTCGGACTGCTCAACCTCGGATTCACCCTCTGGGACAGGATCGGCTCCCTCCAGCAGACCTGGCCGCACGAGCACCCGGCCACGAGGACCCGCCCGGCCCGCTGCCGCGCCCCGGCCCTGTTCCCGGACCCCACTCCGGAACAGGGCCGGGGCGCGATCCCCGCGCGGCCATGCAGCGACCCGGTTGTCCGCGGGGGAGGGACTTGGTCGGCGCGTCAGTGGAGCGGGCGGCGCCGGGGGCCGTGCAGGACGTTCCGCTCCTGGGCACCCAGGGCCGTGTCCGCCGGGTCGAGGGGAAGTGCCCCGGGCGCGCGGTAGGTGCCGGGATGGGTGTGGGCGAGGTGCGCGGGGGTGAGGCCGGGCCAGAGCTGGGCGGCCGCCGGGCCGTTCGCGGTCGGCAGGCCCGCGTACACCTCGACCAGCTGCTCCACGCCCGGCCCCTCGTCGCGCAGCCGGAGGCCGAGGGGACCCGCGAGTAGCAGTCTCCGCCACCCCTTGCTCCACTGACCAGAACGAGGCGAAGTGCTGGCGGTTGCCCGCCACCACCCGACCCGTAGCTGGTGGGGCGATCCGAAGGCGTCTGTGAGGCTGTTGGTGCGGAGGGGTGGGAGGGTGCAGGGCGTCACCATGTCCGAACGCCGTGACCGCCGCAGTCCTCACGCCCGCGCCCGAGCTCTCGGAGTGCCCGTCGGGCAGGCCGGTCGCCGGACTTCCCTCCGCCGATCCGGGCCGGCGGTCGTGAAGCCCCGTGTGGCCGCGTACCACGGTGCCGGACCGGAACGAGGCTCCGGCGATCGTCCGGGCGATGCCTCCGGTACCGGCGGTGTGTTGCACATCCGCTCCGCAGCCTCCCAACTTCTGCGCGGCCGCCATCGCCATCTGGCACGAGCCCGTTGGTGGAGTTGGTGAAGACGGTCACGGGCTTGCCGGCATCGCGAGGGTCCTGGATGTTCTTCGGCGCGTCCTCGATGTAGACATCGGCGAGCTGACCTCGCCTTTCTCCTTCACGAAGCACAGGTCCCGGTAGGGGACGGCGTGATGCTCCAGCCAGTGGACGGTCTGCAGGACTGCTGCCGGTGTGTGTGCATGAGGTAGAGCCGGTGCGTGATGATCATGATCCGGACCTTCTCGTGGCTCAGCCGCCGAAGTGCTTGAGGCGTCCCTTGATCGGGTCCATGTCCTCGAAGAGGCCTCGTTGTTCATGGCGAACCGGTGCAAGCGCTCGTACCGGTCGTCGTCCGGTTCCAACCCCCGCTCGGGCAGCCCGAAGGTGACCTCGGTGGTGAGCTCGTCGAGGTTGATGTCACGCCACTCGGCGGTCACCCTCCGCATGTAGCCGTAGAAGTCGGCCACGACACCATCGAGATCGACACCGAAGACGAAGTCACTACCGGCCATCGCTGATTCCCTTCTTGGGGCGCGAAGTCCTCACTCTCGTCGTCCTCCGGTCACGACGGAAGGGCAGCTCAAGGCGTCGTCCAGCCGGCCGATTGCCCTGCAGGGGAACGGCCGTGCCGGTGGCTGGTCGGGCCTTGCGCTGCTGTCGTATGCGCGGGGGAGGATGAGGCCAAGCGCACTGCTCTGCCAGGAGCGTTGCCAGGATGGATCAAGCGCGATTGGCGGCCGAACATGGAGCAGCTTGAGACCGGTGAGCGTGGGGTGTGCCAGCACGGTCCCGTGGCGCTGATCAACCTGTACGAGCGGTTGCGCGAGTACGAGTGCCAGGACTGCCAGGCCGTTCTCACCTGCTCATGCGACCGGGAGATCGCAGTTCATGTGCTTCCGCACCAGGCCATGCGGAGCGTGGACGCGCAGCGCTTCGAGGTCCGTGTCACCGATCCGTTGGTAGACGGTATCTGCCACGAGTGTCGGGGCCAGACACCTCCGCCCGCGCCGAGAAAACCGCACCGCGGGGCGGCCAGCCTGATCCACCGCTACTACTGGCGGGAGATCTACAAGGAGACCAACCGCCGGTTCATCCAGTGGTTGCGCGAGCAGGGAATGCCCCTGCACGACCCTGACGGCCAGTCAACAGTGATGACGCTCGCGCGGGAGCACGCCGATCAGTACACGGCACTTGAGCGGATCGTCATTGAGGGGATCAAGGAGCGGCACGCGAGCAACCCCAGGTATGACTTCGCCAGGCCCTCGGACGCGGATGTGCTCGCCGCATGTGGCGCGCCAGTCGAGGACTACCCCGCGTGCTACCTCACACCGACCATCGGTCATGTGGAGGTCCTGCCGGTCGGCACGAACGACGTCACATCGGCAGTGAGCGTCGAGGAGTTCGTGGCCCGACGCCTGCGCAGCACCGGGCGTGAGGTCATGCTCTGCGAAAGCCGGCCCTTCCACGCCCTTTACGCCACCCTGATGTGGCCGTGGGTACAGGACCCGGCGGACTCCCGCAACCGGGCCTCGGGGTTCGGCAGGCGCACACCGGCCGAAGACGGCTCGAGCGACCTCATCTGGACGATGCTGCCCGAAGAATTCGGAAGCCCAGCTCACCCGCTCCGCCGCTCAACCTCCCTGCAAGCGCACCTCGACCAACTTCCGGCCACAACAGACGAACTGCTGTGGTTATTTGACTACTGGACGCCCTGCACAGAGGACCTCAAGCAGTACCTGTGGGCGCACGAGGAAGCCGACGCCGAACGCGCCCGCATACTCATCGAGATCCTGGGACCCGAACAGGTCAAGGCCATCCTGCGCTTCCTCGCCGACGACTACTGGGGCCGCTACCTCGGCTGGCCCGACCTGGTGACATGGCGCAACAGCGCTCACACAAGCACGGACATCCGGTTCGTCGAGGTGAAGTCGAGCAACGACAGGCTCAGCGAAGACCAAAGAGACTGGATGACGAGCAACAGCAGGATCCTGAGGCTCCCCTTCACGATTGCGAAAGTCCACAAGACACAGGTCCTCAACCGGCACTGAACACCGGCATTGAAATGGGCACCAAGCACCAGCGACAGCGAGGCTCTCCCCGTAGCTGAGCGAGGCGGCACAGTCACCGACGGGAGTTGCCGTAGCGATGGAGCGAAGAGGCTGGCTGCGCCGGACTCAGCACTGAAGGCCGGATGTCCTTACTGAGCGGCGACGCCGTTGCATGCCCAGCGGTGGTTTGGCGGATCCTGCAAGGACCAAAGCGTCGGGAGCGGTTGGTGCCGACAGACGTGGGTCGAGTTCCGTGGCCGTGCGCGCCCCGGCAGTCAGCGACTCCGACCGCGCGTCGACGCTACACTCCTCAACCGCTCTGCCTGTGGCTCCGATCAGCCGCGCGGCGGCCGTCGGCGAGCCCTCACCGATCCCGACCCGCCACGCGGCAACGCCTCGCCGCGACGCATCACCGGCCCTGGCCGGCCCAAGCACCCACGCACCAGGATGCGCTGGCCAGCCAGAGCGCTCGTCCTGCAGGTGAGATGGGCACATACTGCTTCGTGCGAGGGGGAGTGGGCTTCCAGAACAATCAGTTGAGAGCACCGGCAGCATGGCATCCTCAAGGCGTGAACCGCCGCACCAAAGGGCGCCTTCCCGCGAAGGCCGTCGCCGACCCACTCGCCCTCCAGTTCGCCGACCTCGCCGCCACGCAGCAGCAGCACTTGCTGCCGTGGATGCTCAAGACCATCCGTGACGCGGCCATCGCTCACCCCCTCACGGCAGGCGAGGTTCTGGACCCGCCCGCAGCGGGCGAGTATTTCGGGCGGGTACGCGAGCACATCGAGGCCCAGATCTCCGCGATGACCCAGTCCTACCCGCCCGTGCAGTGGCTGTGGTACCTGCGGCGCCTGCCCGATCTGTTCGACGGCCGTCTGGCCACCACCGGCCCCTCGGACCGTGCGCTCATGGAACTCATGGCGGCGACCAGTACCAGACCATGCACGCACCTTCCCACCACCGACGGGCAGACCGCCTTCCCCCTCACGGACGGAATCGTCAGGCGCGTCCTGCGACTGAGCGCGATGACCATTGCTCTCAGCGACGTCCACTCCAGCCTGCGGCGGACAGGCAAAGGCATCTCCTTCCGCGCCGCCGCCGGCGCACTGCCCAAGGACATTCCCGACCCGGCAGTCCGGCAGCCATCGACCTCTACGACCGCCGCGTCGCTGAGGGAGAGGACGCATTGATGCATGGGGGCACCCGCATCCTGTCGCCAGACCTGCGCGCCGGGGGCCCGGCACCGCTGGTCGTCTTGAACGAGTTGGGCGAGTGGTGTGACCTCCCGGCCTTCCGCGGCTCTCTCAAGGACAACGCGTGGCTGACTGTGAGGGGCCGGTTCGTGCCGCAGATCCTGTCAATCGCCGCCCTGGGCGAGGTCCTCGCCGTCGCCAAGCCCGGCAGCACCCAGTGGTGGCAGCCCGCCTTCCCCTCCGTGGTGGTGCTGCAGCAGGCGCTGTACTGGTACCTGCGGGAGTACACCAGCGTCGGCGGGCTGAGCACCATCCGCTACGGCTACCTCACCCTGTCCCGCCAGATCCTGCAGGAGGTCATCGACAGGGCGCTCCCGGCCCTGAGACCTGACCTCGAGCGATGGTTCCCCGCCTCCGCGCCGGCCGACGCCTCCCAGGTCCTGGCCGCCCTCGAATCCCTCCCGGTCACGCTGTGGCCGAACGAACCAGGACCAGTGCTCCACGAAGCCGGTGACAACGTCCTGATCGACGTGGCCGCAGCCAGCCGCCACCTCCTGCGCATGTGCACGGTCACCGCTGCAGGCGGAGCGCTTCCCAACGCCCGCGCCGACCGATTCGAGGCCGACGTGCGCACCCTCCTCGACACCTCACCCTGGAAGCCCGGCCCAGCACTCACCCACGGCATGAAACCCAAGCCGGATGCCAACGGCCCGGTCACCGACCTTGACGCCGTCGGAGAATACGAAGGCACCCTGCTCATCGTCTCTTGCAAGAGCGTCCCCTACAGCGCCCGCTACGACGCCGGCGACTTCCGCTCCGTGAACAACGTCATCAGGACAGTCGACGCCGCGATCACGAAATGGGACTCCGTCGTCCAGACCTTCACCGACACACCCATCGGCCGCAACTACGACCTCAGCCGCTTCCAACGCGTCATCGGCATCGTCTGCCTCCCGCACATCCCCTACACCCCGCTCGGACCGGCCACAGAACCCGTTCTGACCGCCCCCGGAGGCTCGACCCTGCGCAAGGTCTGCAGCTACACGGAGCTGCGCCGCTGGCTCCAAGACCACAACTAGTGTCCTGCACCTGAAATATCAGCTCTAAGTATGTAGGCTGTTTTCATGTCGTCTCGGGGTCCTCGTGCTGTCGAAGTCGTGCTGTCCGTCGCGGAGCGTGCGGAGTTGTCGCG
>NZ_JBHYYB010000107.1:0-29311 GCF_042752535.1 Kitasatospora sp. NPDC059327
GCCGCGCGGTCAGCAGGTGGTGCGCTTCGCCAGGGCGGCGGCGGTGTTGGGGCCGTAGACGCCGCTGTCGTCGCCCTGGACGCCCTGCATCACCTGGAAGTACGCGACCGAGCTCTCGGTCCGGCGGTCGAAGTTGCCGTTCGTCGGCACGCTCAGCCAGCACAGGACGGTGGCCAGCTTCTGTTGCATGGTCACGACGTTCTGGCCCTTCATCCCGTACTGCAGCACCTGGAAGGTGGGCGTCGGGGTCGGGGTGGCCGCCGTCGGGGTGGGCGTCGCGCTCGGGGTGGGTGTCGGCGTGGGCGTCGGTGCCGAGGTGGGGCTCGGCGCAGCCGGTGCCTGCGTCGGGGGAGCGGCCGCCACCGGGGCGGTGGTCGCGACCGTGGCGCTCGGCGGCGCCGTCCGGCTCGGGGACGGTCTGGTCGTCCGGCTCGGGGACGGGCTCGGGGCCTCGGTCGACGGCGGCGCGCTGGGGCTCGGGGCCGCCGGGGTGGTCGGGTCGACCGGTGCCGGTACCAGGGTGGTGGAGGGCGCCGGCTGTGCCCGGTCGCCCGACTCGGCGGAGGGCGTCACCGCGTAGGCCAGGCCGACGGTGAGCGCCAGCAGTCCGGCGCCGGCCGCGACCAGCAGACCCTTGCGCCGGGCCGGCATGCCCTGCTCGGCCTGCTCCGCCGCGCGTCGGGCGGCCCGGCCGGCGGCGGGGGCGGCGGGCCCCGGGGCGCCGGGCGCCGCCCGGTCGAACGGGAAGTAGCCGATCTCCCCGTCGTCGGCGAGCGGCTGTTCCACCGTCGGCCGGGGGCCCGGCGGCGGTACCGACATCACCGGCGGCAGCACGGTGGTCGCGTAGGCGTCCGCGTCCGGCCCGGCCGGCGGTGCGTCCGGGCCCGGGACGGGCGGCAGCACGGTGGTGGCGAACGGGTCCGCCGGAACGCCCGCCGGCGGGGTGTCCGCGATCGCTCCGAGGGCCTGCGGCACGTACGGGCGGACCAGCGGCGGGCCTTCGAGGTGCGGGAGGACGGCGGTCTCGATCAGGCTCGGATCCGGCAGGCACCTGCACCCGGCGGAGCGTGCGGTGCCGCACGTCGGGCAGTGCTGGTCCGGCATCGGCCGGTCCTCCTCGGTCGGGGATCGCTTCTCGGTGCCCTCGGACGTGTGTTCCCGGGGGCGAACGCGCCTGATTATGCAGGACGGCCCCAGGGGTGGACAGGGCCGTCCGGGCCGCGGCGGGGGTGTTGTGACGGTTGGTGGTGGTTGCGCCCCGATGAACGGTCGACGGGCCGGGGAAGTCCCCCGAACGGGCGCCGTTGTTACGTTCGGCTCAACTGAACGGCGCAAACCAGGGCATTTCTGACAGCATGGTGAGCTGGGAGTGATCATCCGCACGGACCCCGCCGGCCGGGGCCCGCGACCGCTACGGAGACCCGATGACGGATCCGATCGCCGCCTCCGACCGCGGCCCGACGGGCGAACCCGGCCCGCCGGAGGTCACCGCCCCCAACCTCTGGGTGCCGATCGGCGCCCTGCTGCTGGCGATGCTGCTGGCCGCGCTCGACCAGACCATCGTCTCCACCGCGCTGCCCACCATCGTCAGCGACCTCGGCGGCCTGGAGCACCTCTCCTGGGTGGTCACCGCCTACATGCTGGCCTCCACGGCGGCCACCCCGCTCTGGGGCAAGCTCGGCGACATGTACGGCCGGAAGCGCTTCTTCCAGGCCTCGATCGTGATCTTCCTGGTGGGCTCGGTGCTCTGCGGCATCGCCCAGAACATGGGCGAACTGATCGCCTTCCGGGCCCTCCAGGGCCTCGGCGGCGGCGGATTGATGGTGCTCTCCCAGGCCATCGTCGGTGACCTGGTCTCACCCCGGGACCGCGGCAAGTACCAGGGCCTGTTCGGCGCGGTCTTCGGCGTCACCAGCGTGCTCGGACCGCTGCTCGGCGGCCTCTTCGTGGACAACCTCAGCTGGCGCTGGGTCTTCTACATCAACCTGCCGATCGGCGTGGTCGCCCTGGTGGTGATCGCCGCGGTGCTGCACGGGTCGGAGGTGAAGCGCCGGCACCGGATCGACTACCTGGGCACCGTGCTGATCGCCTCGGTGGCCACCTGTCTGGTGCTGATGACCTCGCTCGGCGGGACCACCTGGGGCTGGAGCTCCTGGCAGATCGTCGGGTTGGGCGTCCTGGGCCTCGTCCTGCTGGTCGCCTTCGTCCAGGTCGAACGGACCGCGGCCGAACCGGTCCTGCCGCTGCGGCTGTTCCGCTCCCGGACGTTCAGCCTGGTCGCCGTCATCTCCTTCGTGGTCGGCTTCGCGATGTTCGGCGCGCTCACCTACCTGCCGACGTTCCTGCAGGTGGTCATGCAGGTCTCGCCGACCATGTCCGGCATCCACATGCTGCCGATGGTCCTCGGGATGCTGCTCACCTCGATCGGCTCCGGCCAGATCGTCGCCCGTACCGGCCACTACCGGGCCTTCCCGATCGCCGGGACGGCCGTCACCACGGTGGGTCTGCTGCTGCTCTCCAGGCTGGACGAGAACAGCGGCACCTTCGAGATGAGCTGCTACTTCCTGGTCTTCGGCCTCGGGCTGGGCCTGGTGATGCAGGTGCTGGTGCTGATCGTGCAGAACTCCGTCGGCTACCAGGACCTGGGGGTGGCCACCGCCGGCGCCACGTTCTTCCGGTCCATCGGGGCGTCGTTCGGCGTCTCCATCTTCGGCACCGTCTTCGCCTCCGGACTCAACAGCCGGCTGTCCGACGCGCTGGCCACCGGGGTGCCGGTGCCGCCCGGCTTCGACCCCGGGGCGATCACCTCCGATCCGCGCGTGATCGCCGCTCTGCCGGCCGCCACCCAGGCCGCGATCTACCACGCGTACTCCGAGTCGATCACCCGGGTCTTCCTGTACGCGGTACCGGTGGCGCTGGTCGCCTTCGTGCTGTCGCTCTTCCTGCGCGAGCAGAAGCTGCGTTCGACGGTGACGGCGCCCGACCTGAGCGAGTCGATCGGCCTCAACCCGGTCGAGCGGTCCTCGCTGGACGAGATCGCCCGCGCGCTGTCGGTGCTGAGCAGCAGGGAGGCCCGGCGGGACCTCTACCGGCGGATCACCGCGGGCGCCGGACTGGACCTCCAGCCGGCCTCCAGCTGGCTGCTGCTGCTGATGCACCACCACGGGTCGGTGGAGCCCGCCGAGGTGGCCGAGCGCCGGACCGTCCCGATCGCCGTCATCGAGGAGGCCGTGCGGGAGGTGGAGGCCCGGGGCCTCGCCGCGCGGACCGGCGGGCTGCCGCTGCGGCTGACCGAGTCGGGCGAGGCCGCCGCCGTCCGGCTGGTCGCCGCGCGGCGGGCCCAGCTGTCCGAGCTGCTGGGCGACTGGGACGAGAAGCAGTTCGCCGACCTCGCCGACCTGCTCACCCGGCTCTCCTCCTCGCTCGGCGCCGACCTGCGGGACCGGCCGGACCGGTCGGACCAGCCGGACCGCGACGGTCCCGAGTACGCCCGGGGCGGGGAGGGGCGGTCGCTCTAGCGTGCCCCGCCGGACTCGGGTCCGGCCGGGGTCCGGCTCCTCCGGGGGCGTGCCGGGCTCGCGGCACGCCGGTGGGCGCGGGGTCGGCGGGTGGGCGCGGGGTCGCTGGCGGGTGGTGGCGTCCGGTCGGCGGGGCGCTCAGGCGCCGCCGAACCAGCGCGGGGTGTCGAGGCGGAACGGGTCGCCGGGGGCGAGGGTGCGCAGGTCCGTCTCCAGGGCGCGGAGCCGCTCCTCGCCGAGGGTGTCGGACCACTGGGCGCGCAGCTCGTCGAAGATCCGGGCGGACCGGACCAGGCAGTCCACGCCGCGCGCGGTGAGCCGGACCACCTTGCGGCGGGCGTCGGCCGGGTCGCTGCCGCGTTCGACGTAGCCGAGCAGTTCGAGCTGTTCGACGGTCTTGCCGGCGGCCTGCTTGGAGACGCCGAGGCGGCGGCCGAGCTCGACGGCGGTGGTGCCGTCCGGGCCGATCGCCTGGAAGACGAAGCCGTGCATCGGCCGCAGGTCGGGGTGGCCCTCGCGGGCGATCCGCTCGTGCAGCTCGTCGATGATCAGGCGGAAGGCGAGCAGGAGTCGCAGGGGCAGCTCGAAGCCGGGGGGAGCGGGGTCGCTTGACACGATAGACAACCTCATTGACCATATAGACAACGTCGTTGACCATTCTAGGGGGCCACGCACATGTCCGTCGTTCGCGGGACCGAAGTCCGCCGTACCGAGACGCCCAATGCCGTCATGACCACGCTCGCCTCGCCCACCCAGGGCGGCAGCGCGCTCGCGCTGTGGCGGGTGGAGATGGCGTCCGGCGGCCGGGGCCCGCTGCACGTCTTCGACGTCGAGCAGGTCTGGACCGTCCTGACCGGTGACCTGACCGTCGAACTGGGCGGGGAAGCCTTCGCGTTGGCGCCCGGTGACACGGCCGTCCTGCCGGCCGGCGTGGCGCGCCGGATCTCCGCCGGGGGCGCCGTCGCCGCGCTCGTCGCCGCGCCGGGCGGAGCCCGGGTGTCCGTCGTCGGGCGCCCGGAGGAGGAGGCCTTCGTCCCCGGCTGGATCGCCTGACCCACGGACGGCGCCCCGCCCCGCTCCCCGCGACGCGGGGCGGGTGCCTCGGCAGGTCAGTCCAGGCGGAGGTGGCCGCCGCGGTTCAGCTGGTCGACCATGCCCCAGGAGGCCTCGTTGTTGCGCAGGTTCGAGGTCGGGCCGCCGCCGCGGCCCGCCCGGACGTAGTTCGCGTCGCCGTGGAGCCACGGGTAGACCCAGACGCCGACGGTCGAGTTGGAGGCGTTCTCGACGGAGTCCTCGGTCCCGGGGTGGTGCCGGCATCGCCCGTGCGCCGCACACCTCGTGGGAGGCGGCCGTCGACTCGGCCCGGCGCCGGGCGGTGGGCCCAGCGTAGGGAACCCGCTCACGTCCGGGACACCGCGGAGCCCGCCGTACTCCTTCTCACGCGCGGGACCAGCGATTTGGGACGCGCCGACGCTCCGTTTTGGAGACGTCCCACACTCCGCGGCCCACCCCGTGGGGCAGGATGGAGCCATGAGCGTAGTCAAGATCAACGTACTGACCGTCCCCGCCGAGCAGCGCGAGGTGCTGGAGAAGCGCTTCGCCTCCCGCGCCGGATCCGTGGAGAACTCCGACGGCTTCGAGTGGTTCGAACTCCTCCGCCCGGTCGAGGGCACCGACCAGTACCTCGTCTACACCCGTTGGGCCGACGAGGACTCCTTCAAGGCCTGGATGGAGGGTCCCATGCAGGCCGCCCACCGTCAGGGCCCGCCGGCTGCCGAGGGTGAGGCGCCGCAGCGCCCGGCGGCCGCCGGGTCGACCCTGTGGTCCTTCGAGGTCGTGCAGTCGGCGGGGCCGAAGGCCTGAGTCCCCCGTCGTCGCCGCGGCGCGCCCCGGAACCGTCCGGGGCGCGCCGTTGTTTCCGCGCCCGGTGGTGTGCTCCGGGCGCCCCACCCTTCCGGGTGCGCCCGCGGTCGACCGGGTCGTGCGCGTCGTGCGGGAGGGTCGGGTCAGACGGTGTCGCGGACCTTGACGTAGCCGGCCTCGACCAGGAACTGCTGGTTGGGATTGCCCGCCCGGCAGCGGTAGATGAACACGCTGTCGCCGTTGGTGCGGGTGTTGCCGACGTCCAGGCACATCTCGTGGGCGCTGCCGACGGTCGACTCCAGCACGAACGCCCCCCGGCGCAGCTGCCAGGTCTGGTTGGCGACGGCCGCCTCGGAGTACTCGCACGCCCAGATGCGGACGTTGTCGCCGTCGAAGCCGGTGTTGTCGGCGTCCAGGCACATCTCCGGGGCGGTGCCGAGGGTGTCGGCGACCTTGACCCGGCCGTCGTCGAGGACGAAGCGCTGGTCGGTGTGGTCCCGGCACCGCCGGATCCTGGTGTTGTCGCCGTTGAAGCGGGTGGTGCCGACGTCCAGGCACATCCCGGTCGGCACCCGGGGCGGGGTGGCGACGTTCAGGGTGCCGTCGGTGATCGTGTAGTCGGTGCCGTTGTTGGGCTCGCGGTACCGGAAACTGCCGTTGCCGCGCGGGAGCGTGGTGTCGGCCGGTGCGTCGGCGTTCACGGTGACCCGCGGCGAGAACCGGAAGTAGCCGTTGGACGGCCAGCCGCTCCGGCCGCCGTTGAGCCCGTAGCCCTCGCAGGTCAGCGTCCGGTTGGCGTTGCCGAGCGTGCAGTCGCGCAGGCCCACGTTGTTGCCGGTCCAGGCCGAGCCGTTGCCGCTGTACTCGGTGGGGACGGTGGTCTGCGGGGCGAAGGTGGTGCCGCCCGGCGCGGTGAAGACGGCGGTCATCCCGGAGGGGGGAAGGAGGCCGGGGCCGCCGGTGTTCTGGTACGTCCACGGCACCGGCGCGGTCCCGCCGGGGGCGATCGTCACGGTGGTCGGCGCGTCCCGTCCGATGAAGGTGACGGCGGCGGCCGGGGCGGCGAACGCGCCGGCGAGGGTCAGGGCGGTGACGGCCACGGTGGCGGTCCGGGCAAGGCCTCGCTTGAGGGCACTCACGAACTCGACTCCACTTCCTGGAAGGCATGGTGGGTGTGCGGTCGAGATCTTTGTGTACGGACGGAGCCCGGGGGGCCGAGGTCACACCCCCAGCCGCGCGGTTCACCCGGAAGGAGGGCGTGCGCCGCCGCATGGTCGATGCCGCGCATGCCCCCGGAACCGTCCCCGGCGCCGCGGTGCGGTCAGTCCTCCGGTGGGTCGAACGCCACCGGGGCGGCGAAGGCGGCGCGGCGGGTGGCGCGGCGCAGGGCGCGCAGGACGGTGGTGCCGAGCGTCAGACAGAGGACGACGGTGAGGGCCGCGCGGGGGAGGTCCCAGCCGAGGGAGGTGGCGAGGCAGTAGGCGGCGAACCGGACCAGGTTGGCCGTCACCTCGTCCCCCGGGACGAAGGAGATCGAGCCGGACAGACCGGCGATGTAGGGCCAGCCCTGGAGGTTCATGATCGTGCCGTAGAGCAGCGAGGCACCGGCGCCGTAGGCGGCGAGCAGGACGAGTTCGCGGCGGCCGCGCAGGGTGGCCGCGCCCGGGAGCAGGCCGGCACCCAGGCAGACCCAGCCCATGGCGAGCATCTGGAACGGCAGCCAGGGGCCGACCCCGCCGGTCAGCAGCGCGGAGGCGAACATCGACAGCGAGCCGAGGACGAAGCCGAAGCCCGGACCGAGGACCCGCCCGGCGAGCACCATCAGGAAGAACATCGGCTCCAGCCCGGCCGTGCCCGCGCCGAGCGGGCGCAGCGCCGCGCCCGCCGCGGCCAGCACGCCGAGCAGGGCGACCGACTTGGCGTCCAGGCCGGGTGCGCCGCCGCCGGCCGTGCGGCCCTCGGAGATCTGGGCGATCACCACGGCGAGCAGCAGCGGCAGGAGCAGGGCGAACAGCCAGGGGGCGTCGGTGGAGTGGCCGACCAGGGCCGACTCGGTCGAGGCGAGCAGGGGCCAGCCGAACGCGGCCACGCCGACCAGCGAGGTGAGCAGCAGGGTCGCGATCGAGCGGCGGCCCAGGGGGACGGGGCGGTTGTGGGGGAGGGTGCGGCTCTGGGAGAACGGGAGGCCGGGCAGGCTCCGGCGGAGGGGGCGGCTTCGCGGTCGTGGGGCGTGGGTCATCAGACGCTCCCGTCCAGAGCCCGCTCGACCTGGTGGACGGTGAGCCAGGGGCCGGGCGCCAGGATCTTGGAGACCTGCGGGGCGAAGGCGGGGGAGGAGACCACGACCTCCGGGGTCGGGCCGTCCGCGACGATCTCGCCGTCGGCCAGGATCACCGTGCGGTGCGCGAGTTCGGCGGCGAGCTCGACGTCGTGGGTGGCGAGCAGGACGGCGTGCCCGTCGGCGGCGAGCGCGCGCAGGATCTCCACCAGGCGGGCCTTGGCCGCGTAGTCCAGGCCGCGGGTGGGCTCGTCCAGCAGCACCAACGGCGGCCGGGCGGTGAGCACCACGGCCAGCGCCAGGGTGAGCCGCTGGCCCTCGGAGAGGTCGCGGGGGTGGGTGTCCCCGGCGATGCCCGGCAGGAGCCGTTCCACCAGGGCGCGGCAGGTACCGGGTTCGGCGCCGGGGTCGCCGTCGGCGGCGGCGCACTCGGCGGTGACGCTCTCCCCGTACAACAGGTCGCGCGGGTCCTGCGGGACGAGGCCGACCTGGCGGATCAGCTCGGCGGGCCGGGTGCGGTGCGGGGTGCGGCCGCCGACCCGGACGCCGCCGGCGGCGGGCGCGTGCAGACCGACCAGGGCGCCGAGCAGGGTGGACTTGCCGGCGCCGTTGCGGCCCATCAGGGCCGTGATCTCACCAGGGTGGAGGGCGAGGTCCACGCCGCGCAGGGCCGGGACGGGGCCGCGCTTGACGGCGAGGCGGTCGACGGTGGCGATGGGGGTGGTGGTGGCAGTGCCGGTGCCTGTGGTTCCGGTGGTGGTGCCGGCGGTGGCTGTGGGCGCGGCGGTGGGTCGCAGGCCCTCCAGTCGGGTGCGCAGCGGCGCGGCCCTGCGGCGGGCGTCGCGGACCGAGAGCGGCAGCGGCTGCCAGCCGGCGAGCCGTCCGAGCCCGACCACCGGCGGGTGGACCGGCGAGTGCGCCATCACCTCGGCCGGCTCACCCAGCACCGGCGGCGCGCCGGGGGTCAGCAGCAGGACCTGGTCCGCGTACTGGACGACCCGCTCCAGCCGGTGCTCCGCCATCAGTACGGTGGTGCCCAGGTCGTGGACCAGGCGTTGCAGGACGGCCAGCACCTCCTCGGCGGCGCCCGGGTCCAGGGCCGAGGTCGGCTCGTCCAGGACGAGTACCCGCGGGTGGACGGTCAGCACGGAGCCGATGGCGACTCGTTGCTGCTGGCCGCCGGAGAGCGAGCCGAGCGCGCGGTCGCGCAGGTCGGCGAGCCCGAGCAGGTCGAGGGTCTCCTCGACCCGGCGTCGCATCACGTCCGGTGCCAGCCCCAGCGACTCCATGCCGTAGGCGAGCTCGTCCTCGACCGTGTCGGTGACGAAGTGCGCGAGCGGGTCCTGGCCCACGGTGCCGACCAGGTCGGCGAGTTCACGCGGTCGGTGCTCCCGGGTGTCGCGTCCGCCGACCGTGACCCGGCCGTGCAGCACGCCGCCGGTGAAGTGCGGGACGAGGCCGCTGACGGTGCCCAGCAGGGTGGACTTGCCGGAGCCGGACGGGCCGACCAGCAGGCAGAGTTCCCCCTCGGGGATCGTCAGGTCGACGCCGCTGAGCGCCGGGGTCCCGGGGCCGCCGGGGAGGTCGGTCCCGGTGGTGCGGGCGGTGGTGCGGGCGGTGGTCCGGTCGGTGCCGGGGGCGGTGGCGCGGTCGGTGTCGGCGTACTGGACGGAGACCTGCTCGAAGGTGATCACGAGGCCCTCCGGGGCGGGTGCGGGGTGGCGAACGCCGGGACCAGGCCGACCAGGACGGCGAGGACGGCGGTCAGCGGCAGGGCGGGGGCGGTCGGCGGGACGACGGTCGGGGCGAAGGCGGCGGGATCACGGGCGGAGAGCCAGATCGTCAGCGCGGCCACGGCGGCACCCGATCCGGCGGTCAGCCACTCGGGCAGGGCCCAGGGGTCGGGGCGGTAGCGCGTCCGCGGGGAGCGCCGGCCGCCGAGCAGCAGACCGGCGAAGGCCGCGGCCAGACCGAGCAGCAGGACCGGCAGGGCCCACCCGGCGCCGCCCGCGGTGAGCAACCCGTACGCGGCGAGGCAGATCCCGAGCAGGCCCGCGAGGGTGAGTACGGCGGTGGTGCGGGCGAGGCGTGGCGGGACGTCGGTGGTGCGGCCGAAGCCGCGGGTGTCCATCGCGGCGGCCAGCGCCACCGAGCGCTCCAGTGCGCCCTCCAGGACGGGAAGTCCGACGCTCAGCACGGCGGCCACGCCCCGGTCGCTGCGCCCGCGCAGACGGCGGGCGGCCCGCAGCCGCTGCACGTCGGCGACCAGGTTGGGCGCGAAGGTCATCGCCACCACCACGGCCACGCCCGCCTCGTAGAGGGCGCCGGGCAGCGCGCGCAGCAGGCGGCTCGGGCTGGCGAGGGCGTTCGCGGCGCCGACGCAGACCAGCAGCGTGGCCAGCCGCAGCCCGTCGTAGAGCGCGGCGAGCAGGCCCTCGACGGTGACCCGGCCGCCGATCCGGACACCCTGCGCCCAGGCGGGCAGCGGGACTTCGGGGAGGGTGAAGAGGACGTGGGTGCCGGGGACCGGGGAGCCGAGCAACACCGCGAAGACCAGCCTGATGCCGAGCACCAGCAGGCCCAGCCGCAGGAACGCGCCGTAGGAGCGGGACCACGGCGCGTCCCCGCGCCGCGCGGCCACGACGTAGCCGGCGACGGCGACGAGCAGGAGCAGCAGCAGTGGGTTGGTGGTCCGGGTGGCGGCCGCGCCGAGGCCCAGCGCCCACAGCCACCAGGCCCCGGGGTGCAGCTGGCGGGGGCCGAGCGGGGGGCGGCGGGAGCGCGGGGTTCGGATCGGGCCGGGGGCGCGGGAAGTGGTCACGGGGGTGGGGTCCAGGTCGGGGCGGGCGGGGTGGGCGGGGGAGTGGGGCTGCGCGAGGGTCGGCGGGGCGAGGGTCGGCGGGGCGAGTGCCGGCGGAGTGGGGCCGGCGGAGTGGGGCCGGGCGGGTTCGACAGGTGCGGCTGGTCGTTGGGAGTGGGAAGTCGGCCGGTCCGACTTCCTACTCCGCGTCCTGCTCCCGACCTCGGTTTCTCGTTCGGTTTCCTGCGGTTTCCTCATCAGGTGGGCGTGTTCTCTGTAGACCGGTCGACATATGTAGACCGGTCGGTATAGCGGCCGACGGCCCCGGTCGGTTTCGGAGCCCGCCCCGTCCCCGGGCCGTTTTCTGCAGACCGGTCTACATAAGTGGACCGGTCTACATATTCTGGCTGGTTCAACGGCGACGGCGCGCCTGCCAGACCGCGCCGGCGGCCAGGACGGCGACGAGGGCGGCGCCCGCGATCAGGCCGATGTCAGGGCCGCTGCCGCTGCCGGGGTCACCGGTGCCGCCGGGGTCGGCGGCACCGGGCGTGGCGGGCCGGTTCGCCGCGCCGAGCTGGTCGCCGCAGCCGGCCTTCGGGTAGCCGGCGATGGCGCAGAGCAGCCCGTTGGTGTCGTAGCGCAGCGGTGGGGCGAAAGTCGCCAGTACCTCGGCCGAGCTGGCACTGGTGGGCACGACCGCGCAGGCCGTACGGCGTTCGGGCGGAGTCTCGCCGGAGCCGGGCGCGTCGGCGGTGCCACCGAAGTCCAGGACGACGGCGACGCGCTTGCGCCCCGGCTGCTCGGCGGTACCGCCGCAGACGGCGGCGAAGTCCCCCGCCGCGCCGGGCCGGGCGGCGTCCTGCCCGCCGTCGGGGCTGACCGCGAAACGCCAGCCGTCCACGCCGCCGTCCTGCGGCACGTACACGGCCGGGCCCTGCTGCTGGTACGCCCAGGCGCCGTCGGACCACTTCCAGAACGACCAGTACCGGTACCCGGCGGCCTGCGCGGGCGCGGCTCCGAGTACCAGCAGGATCAGCACCCCGGCGATCAGTCCGGCGACGAACCGGGCAGTCGCGGCCACCGCCCGCTGTCGTCGTCGGGGATCGGAGCAGAGCCGACCGACCGCGCCCCGACGGCAGACGCTCCCGGTCGCCGGCCCCTCGCCGGGACCGGCGGCAGCCTCCACCGGGCCCCGCGCATCGGACCCTCGCGGGGGGCCGGCCGACCCTCGCGAGCCGGCCGGCCCCAGGGGGTCGGCCGCCCGGGGGATGCCTGGTTCGGTCACCGCTTCAGGCCCCGCTTGCGCTGCAGGCTCAGCACCAGGCCGCCGCCGACGCCGATCAGCAGGCCGATGCCGATCGTCCACCACTGGCTGACGCCGTCGTCCTTCTTCTTCTCGGCCGGCGCCGAGGCGGCGGTCGAAGCCGGGGCGGTCGCCTTGGGCGCCGGGCCCAGCGCGGTCAGCTGCGCGACCAGGTCGCCGCCGAACGCCGCGGGGTCGCGCTGGGCGGCCTGGGCGACCAGCAGCAGGGTGGCGGTCGCGGAGGCGTCGGTGCCGCCCTTCGTCCACGTGCCGCCCTCCTTGGCCAGCCAGTCCACCGCGCCGGTGGCCTGCTGCGGGTGCCCGCCCTGGACCAGGCCGAGCGCGGCCCAGGCGGTGGCGGTGTAGTCGGGGGCGGGGGCGGCCCCGGGCAGGGTCAGGGTGAGGTGCTGGCCGCCGGCCGCGAGCTGGGCGGTGAGGTAGGCACCGGCCGCCTCGGCGGAGTCGGCGCGCGGCACGAGCGGCTCGGCGGAGCCGTTCGCGCAGGGCAGCGCCTTGGGCGCGGCATCCGTCCGGTTGGTGTTGGTGACCGGCAGCTTTCCGCCCGCCGCGGCGAGCGAGGCCTGGGCGGTGGCCAGGGCGTTCGGGGCGAGCGCGCCGGCCGGGTCGGGCTGGTAGGCGAAGGCTCCGCGCTGGTCGGCGGGGGCGGCGCAGCCGAGCTGGAAGAGCGCCAGCCCGTCGAAGGCGCTCCGGCCGGCCTTGGCGACGCCCGCCGGGTCCAGCTTGGCGGCGAGCAGGGCGTTCACGGCCAGTCCGGTGGAGTTGGCGTCACCGGGGCCGCCGGGGTTGTAGGCCCAGCTGCCGTCCGCGTTCTGGTTGGCCTTGAGCCACTGGACGCCCTTGTCGACGCCGTCCTGGTGGCCGCCGAGCGCGACCAGGGCCTGGAGGGCGACGGCGGTGGCGTTGCTGTCCTCGGTCTTGGGGTCGCAGGCGGCCGCGGTGTCCGCGCGGTAGGACGGCCAGCCGCCGTCCGCGCACTGCTGGCCGGTGAGCCAGGAGACGGCCGAGTCGGCCGGGGTCACCTTGGCGCCCGTCAGCGCGGTGAGGGCCAGGGACTGGCGCCACACGCCGTCGTACGTCGGGTCCCCCTTGCCGTAGAGGCCCTCGGGGGTGGGCGCGGTGGCGCCGGCCGAGGGGCTGTCGGCGAGGGCCGGTGCGGCGGCGACGCCGGCCAGCAGTGCGGCGGACAGGGTGGCGGCGCCCAGACGGGCGGCGGTGAGCATGGTGGAGAGGAGCCTTTCGATGAGCGGTGTGGTGGCCCGGGTGGGCCGTTCCGTAGACCTCGACGGTGCCGGGTACGGGTGTGCCCGGTGTGGCCGCTCGCCTCTCCCCGGGCACTCCGACTGCCCCGGCCGTTCAGCGCCGGGCTCACGGTTGCGGGTCAGTGCCGGATTCGCACCGGCTTTCCCCGGAGGAGAAGCGGGATGGAGTTGTCCTGCCCGTCGACTGTAGCCGCCGCGACGGCGGCCACCGTGCCGCCGGTCGTGGTGCTGGTGCCCGGGGACGGCGATCGGCGTGACCGGCCCGAGCGGGACGGCCGCGAAGGCCACCCGGGAGCGGGACGCCCGGGAGCGGCGCACCCGAGAACAGGGCACCCGGGAGCGGCGTACCCGAGAACAGGTTCCACTTCGCCCCGGGCGCCGGCCCGCCGTCCGCTCAGGGCAGCGTGAGCAGTCGCGCGGCGGTGTGCAGGTCGGCCCGGACCTCGGCGATCGAGGCCCGCCCGGAGAGCCAGGAGACCAGTGCCGAGTGCCAGGTGTGCTCGATCACCCGGACGGCGGCGCGCTGGCTCTCGGACGGCGGTCCGGACTGGCCCAGCGCGTCCAGGATCAGCTGTCCGGTGGCCGTGCTCACCTGGTCCACCTCGGCGCTCACCGAGCGGTCCGCGAACGAGAGCGCACGGACCATCGCCTCGGCGAGCAGCGGTTCGCGCTGGAGCGCGTGGAACGCCCGGGTGAGCGTCTCGGCGACCCTCGAAGCCGTGTCCGGCTCGGTCGGCGGGTGCCGGCGGACCTGCTCCTGGAGGCCCTGCAACTGCTCCAGCATGACCGCGACCAGCAGGTGGACCTTGGACGGGAAGTACCGGTACAGGGTGCCGAGCGCGACCTGCGCGCCCTCCGCGACCTCCCGCATCTGCACCGCCTCGTACCCGCCGCGGGCGGCCAGCGCGGTCGCGGCCCGCAGCATCCGTCGCCGCCGCTCGGCCTGGCGGGCGGTCAGTGGTGGGTCGGCGGGTTGCCCGGCGGGCCCGGTGGGGCCGGTGGCGGCGGTGTGCACGGAGGAGGCGGGCGGTGGCAAGGGTGCTCCCGGGGCGCGAGAGTGACGGGGGGTGCTCCGGCTGGTCCGGCGCGTGCTCCGGCAGGTGCTCCGGCGTGGCGTGAATCACCAGCCCTGGCACCTGAGGAGAAGCTACGGGCCGGTATCTTCGAGGTCTCTCATTGTTCACATGGTCACTGGCGAACTCCACACCACACTGAAACCTGATCTACTTTAGCCACCGGCAGCACAGACTTCAGCAAGGACGGGAGCCGACGATGACCGCGCAGCCGCTGCGGATTGCCCTGCTGTCGTACCGCGGCGACCCGTTCTGCGGCGGCCAGGGCGTCTACGTACGGCACCTCTCGCGCGAGCTGGCCCGCCTGGGCCACCACGTGGACGTCATCGGCTCCCAGCCGTACCCCGTGCTGGACGAGGTCGAGGGCCCCGGTTCGGTCCGCCTGGTCGAGCTGCCCAGCCTGGACCTCTACCGCGCCGACGACCCGTTCCGCACCCCGGGGCTCGCCGAGTACCGGGGCCCGGTGGACGTGCTGGAGGTCGCCACCATGCGCACCGGCGGCTTCCCCGAGCCGCTGACCTTCTCGCTGCGTGCCCGTCAGTACCTCGCCCTGCACAAGGGCCGCTACGACGTGGTGCACGACAACCAGACCCTCGGGTACGGCCTGCTGGGCCTCGCGCGGCACGGCTTCCCGCTGGTCACCACGATCCACCACCCGATCACCGTGGACCGGCAGCTGGAACTGGACGCCGCCCCGACCCTGGGCCGCCGGCTCTCGTTGCGCCGCTGGTACGCCTTCACCCGGATGCAGCGCCGGGTGGCCGCGCGGTTGGACCGCATCATCACCGTCTCCGGCACCTCGAAGCGCGAGATCGCCGAGCACCTGGGCGCCGCCCCGGCCGCGATCTCGGTGGTGCCGATCGGTGCCGACACCCGGCTCTGGTCGCCGTCCGACCTGGTGGCCCGGGTGCCCGGCCGGATCGTCACCACCTCCAGTGCCGACGTCCCGCTCAAGGGGCTGGTCCACCTGGTCGAGGCGCTGGCCAAGGTGCGCACCGAGCGGGACGCGCACCTGGTCGTGGTCGGCAAGCCGCAGAAGGAGCGGGGGCCGGTCGCCGAGGCCGTGCGCCGCTTCGGCCTGGAGGGGTGCATCGAGTTCCGCCACGGTCTGACCGACGGCGAGCTGGTCGACCTGTACCGCTCGGCGGAGGTGGCCTGCGTGCCGTCGCTGTACGAGGGGTTCTCGTTGCCCGCCGCCGAGGCGATGGCCACCGGCACCCCGCTCGTCGCCACCACCGGCGGGGCGATCCCCGAGGTGGCCGGGCCGGACGGCGAGACCTGTCTCGCGGTGCCGCCGGGCGACGCGGGCGCGCTGGCGGCGGCGCTCGGCCGGCTGCTGGACGATCCGGAGCTGCGCCGCACGCTCGGTGGGGCCGGGCGCGAGCGGGTGCTCGCACGGTTCACCTGGGAGCGGGCCGCCGCCCTGACCGCCGACAGCTACCGGGCGGCGATCGCCACCGGGGCCGGGCGTCGGGCCCGGTCCGGTCCGGGCTGGCGGTACGTGGCCTGACGGGTCGCCGGACCCGTTCTCGTCGGATCCGCTCCCGGGGTGGATCCGACGCTCCGTCGGACTCGCCCGGTCGTGCCGGCCCGGCGTCACAAACGTTTGGTACCAGAGGAATGGGAGCCCGCAGTGCTGACCGTTGATTTCTCGCGCTTCCCGCTCGCCCCCGGCGACCGGGTGCTCGACCTGGGCTGCGGCGGGGGGCGGCACGCGTTCGAGTGCTACCGGCGCGGGGCCCGGGTGACCGCCCTCGACCAGAGCGCCGAGGAGATCGCCGAGGTCAAGAAGTGGTTCGCCGCCATGGCGGAGGCCGGCGAGGCTCCCGAGGGCGCGTCGGCGGTCGCGATGGAGGGCAACGCGCTGGCGCTGCCGTTCGAGGACGAGTACTTCGACAAGATCATCATCTCCGAGGTGATGGAGCACATCCCCGACGACAAGGGCGTGCTCAACGAGATGTTCCGGGTCCTCAAGCCCGGCGGGCTGCTGGCCGTGACGGTGCCGCGCTGGCTGCCGGAGAAGATCTGCTGGGCGCTCTCCGACGAGTACCACGAGGTCGAGGGCGGCCACATCCGGATCTACCGGGGCGACGAGCTGCTCGACAAGCTCAAGGACGCCGGTCTGGAGCCGTACGGCACCCACCACGCGCACGCGCTGCACTCGCCGTACTGGTGGATCAAGTGCGCGGTCGGCGTGGACAACGACAAGGCGCTGCCGGTCAAGGCGTACCACCAGCTGCTGGTCTGGGACATCGTCGGCACCCCGGTGATCAGCAAGCTCACCAAGGCGGCGGAGAAGGCCCTCAACCCGGTGATCGGCAAGAGCTT
The DNA here is from genome assembly GCF_042752535.1 of Kitasatospora sp. NPDC059327. Lineage (NCBI taxonomy): Bacteria > Bacillati > Actinomycetota > Actinomycetes > Kitasatosporales > Streptomycetaceae > Kitasatospora > Kitasatospora sp. NPDC059327. Next base: position 16,444 of record NZ_JBHYYB010000107.1, read on the forward strand.
CGTCGCCTACGCCTCCAAGCCGAACCGCGTCGAACCCGCCGCGGACCGCGCCGAAGCCGTCCCGGACGGCGCCGACGCCGCGTCGGACCACGCCGGGGCCGCGCTGACCACGGCCGGGCGGGCCGGCGAGTGACCGCCGCCGTCCCCGAGGCGCTGCTGCTGGAAGGGGTGCTCGACGCCGAGCAGGCCGCCCGGACCGTCCGCAGCATCCTCGCCGAGCAGCAGAGCGACGGCGCGATACCGTGGTTCACCGGCCACCACCTGGACCCGTGGGACCACACCGAGGCCGCGATGGCCCTGGACACGGCCGGCGAGCACGCCGCCGCCGAGGCCGCCTACCGCTGGCTGGCGGCCCGTCAGAACCCCGACGGCTCCTGGTACGCCGCCTACACCTACGGTCAGGGCGGCGTGGACGGCGCGGTCGCGGACGCGGCCAAGGAGACCAACTTCTGCGCCTACGTGGCCGTCGGAGTCTGGCACCACCACCTGAGCACCGGTGACGACGCCTTCCTGGAGTGGATCTGGCCGGTCGTGCGGCGCGCCCTCGACTTCATCGTCGGCCTGCGCCTGCCGGGCGGTCCGATCTCCTGGCGGGTCGACGAGCACGGCGAGGCGCCCGACGAGGCGCTGCTGACCGGCTCGTCCAGCATCCTGCACGCGCTCCGTTGCGGTCTGGCCGTCGCGGACTACCTGGAGGAGCCGCAGCCCGACTGGGAGCTGGCGGCCGGTCGGCTGCGGCACGCCATCGCGCACCACCCCGAGCGGTTCCTGGACAAGGACCGGTTCTCGATGGACTGGTACTACCCCGTCCTCGGCACCGCGCTGCGCGGCCCGGCCGCGCTGGAGCGGATCGAACGGGACTGGGACCGGTTCGTCGTCCCCGGCCTCGGTGTGCGCTGCGTCAGCGACCGCCCGTGGGTGACCGGCGGGGAGAGCGCCGAACTGGCCATGGCGCTCTGGGCGGTCGGCGAGTCCGACCGCGCGGTCGAGATCCTGCGCTGGATCCAGAAGCACCTGCGGCACAGCGACGGCTCGTACTGGACCGGCTACGTCTTCGAGGACGACGCCATCTGGCCCGAGGAGCGCACCACCTGGACGGCGGGCGCGCTGCTGCTGGCCGTCGCCGCGCTCGGTGGCGATCCGGCCACGGTGACGGTGTTCGGCGGCGACCACCTGCCCACCGGGCTGGTGGTCCAGGACTGCTGCTGAGGCGGACGCCGGCGGCGACCACTGGCCGGAGGCCGGCGTCCGGCGGCCAGGCGTCCGGCGGGAACGAGAACGAAGAGAACGAAGGGGCGGGACCGGAGTGATCCGGTCCCGCCCCTTCGTGTCGCCGCCGGTGGGTCAGCCGCGCTGGATGCCGGTGGTGTCGGCCAACACGCCCTGGGTGCCGTCCTGGAGCTGGGCGACCAGCGCGGTGCCGCGCTGCTCGACCGCCAGGTACCAGGTGCCCGGGGCGAGTTCGCCGACCGGGGCACCGGCCGGGTTGTCCTTCGGGGCCAGCTGGCGCGGTGCCGGGACGGCGAACCAGAACGGCGCGAAGTCGGGCGCCGGGGCCTGCTGCGCCTGGGCGGGCGCCGGCACCTGGTGGGCGGCCTGCTGCGTGGCGGCGTGCTGAGCCTGCTGGGCGGCGGCCTGGGCGGCGTCCTGCGGCTGGCCGGCCTGCGGCGCCGGGTAGCCGTAGCCGCCCTGGCCGCCGAACGCGGGCGCCTGCATCTGCTGCGGGTCCTGGCCCGGGGCCGGGTAGCCGTACTGGCCGGGCTGGGGCTGGCCGACCTGCGGGGCCGGGTAGCCACCGGGGTAGCCCTGCGGGGCGGCCGGCTTGTCGGTGACCAGCGGCGCCTTCAGCGCGGGCACCAGCGGGCCGGCCGCGGCGGCACCGGCGAGCAGCAGCAGCGCGATGACGGCCAGCCAGGCGCCGAATCCGTGGTCCAGGCCCTTCGGGCCACCGCCCAGGGACCAGATCGAGGTCCACAGCGCGGCCACCGCGAACGCGATGCCCCACTGGTCCAGCCGCAGGCCGAGCACCTGACGGGTGGCCGCCGCGGCCCCCTGGAAGCGCTGCACCAGGATCAGCACGGCGGCGAGGATGCCGAGCAGGAAGACCGAGGGCAGGACGGGGAACAGGACGCTGTCCCAGGCGTTCTGCGACGTGTCGCCGCAGTACCTGCCGCTGCAGTCCACGGTCCAGTACGGCAGGAAGGAGGCGATGAAGAGCAGGACGGCCGCACCTGCGACGGCGGCGTCTCCCCTGGTGAGAGCGCGCAGATTCACTAACGTTCCCCTCGTTGGTGTGTCGTGGTCGGCGGTTCTTCGCGGTCGGCTGACCGGCCCGGAAAACTCCGAACGGACCAGAAGCCTAGGGCCAACCGCCTCGCGGGTGCACAGCGGGCTCGGGAATGGGGCGAAGTCGTTGCAAACCGCGCGGCCCCGGTCGTGTGCTGTCCACCGTCCGGCGGGGCGGGCGGGTGACCCCCGCTCGCCTACCGCGTGGTCAGAAACGTCGTCAGCGCGTCGGCGATCCCCTGGGCGGCCTGCTGGCGCCACTGAGGGTCCGTCATCCGCTTGGCGTCGGACGAATTGCGCATATTACCGCACTCGATGAACACCTTGGGCACGGTCGAGAGGTTCAGCCCGCCCAGGTCGGAGCGGGTGTCCAGACCCTGGCTCGCGATGTAGTCGGCGTACGGCTCGCCGGTCACCGTGCGGAAGCTGTCGCGCAGCAGCAGGCCGAGCCGGTTCGAGGGCGCGACGATCGCGGCGTTGTCGGCCTTACCCGCGACCACCTTGGCGGGCATGATCACGTGGAAGCCGCTGCCGCCGGGCGGGCCGCCGTCGCCGTGCACGGAGACCGCCGCGTCGGCGTGCGCGGTGGTGCCCGCCTTCGCGCGCGCGTCGATGCAGGGGCCCCAGGACTGGTCGCCGTCCTGGACCAGGACGACCGTCGCACCCCGGGCCGTCAGGATCGCGCGGGCCCGGCGGGAGACGTCCAGGGTGAACTCGGCCTCGCTGTAGCCGGCGTTGGTGGAGGTGCCGGTGGTGTCGCACTCCTTGCGGGCGTTGCCGATGTCCACCTGGCGGTTGATCTCGGTGGTGTGGGCGGCGTTGCCGGGGTTGTGGCCGGGGTCGAGCAGGACGGTGCGGCCGGCCAGCGCGGTGGCGGACGCGGTGGAGGACGCGGCGCCGGACGCCGAGCCGGGGGCGGTGGTCCCCGGGGCGGTGGGATCCGGGGTGCCGTTCGGGGCGTCGGCCGATGCCGGGAGGGGCGCGGAGGGGGACGCCGGGGGAGCTCCCGGGGACGACCCGGCGGGTGACCCCGAGGGCGGTGCGGCGGCCTCGGCGGCGCGGGCCGGTGCGGTGCCGTCCCGGCCGTGGTCGGCGACGGCCTGCCAGCCCAGCCAGCCGGCCAGGCAGAGCGGCACCACGGCGCCGGCCACGGTGGTGGTGCGCAGCAGGCGGGAGCGGCGGGGCGGTTCGTCCTGCGGACCGTTGGTGGTACGGGTCACGGGGTGGTTCAGATCCTGTCCTGGGTGCGCGCGGTCAGGCCGTACGGGTCGGCGATCGCCTTCCACTTCGCCACGAAGTCCTTCTTCGCCTGGGTGGCCTGCGGGTTGAGCTCGTCCGCGCGCTTCTTGTCGGCGGTGTTCGGGGCGGAGCCCGAGCAGCCCTGGGCGGAGACGGCGCGGGCCCAGCTCGCGTACGCCCGGTCGATGTCGGCGGACAGCTGCCAGGCGGAGCTCAACGACCGTACCGCGTCCGCGCCGCCGGGCAGGTCGGTGACGGTCAGCGTGGCGAGCTTGGCGAGCAGCTGGTCGCGCTGCTTGGCGCCGGTGTCGAAGACCTGTGCGGCGCTGTCGATGTCGGCCTTCGCGGGGCAGCTGCTCACCTTGGCGACCGCGCTGCCGATCGGCGCCTTCGCGCTCTCGCCCTGGGTCAGCAGCTCGTCCAGGGCCTTGGCCTGGGCCTGCGCGTTGGGTCCGCCCGCGCCGGCGGTCGGGCTCGGGGAGGCGGACGCGGTGTCGGTGGCGGTGGGGCTCGGCGCGCCGGTCGATCCGTCGGGCGCGGGCGGCGGGTTCCCGGTGGTGCCGGTGTCGGTGGCGGTCGCCGTGGGTGTGGGGGCGGCGGCCCGGTCGGCCGAGTCGTCCTTGCCCTTCACCGCCCAGAGGATGCCGCCGCCGAGGGCCAGGACGAACAGCAGCGCGAAGGCGATCAGCAGGGGCGCGCGCCGGTTCGTCGGGCGGTCGTCGGAGTCCAGGTCCTCGTAGCCGGCGGCGTAGTCCGGCTGCTGGTACTGCTGGTACGGCTGGGCCGGGTACCCGGGGTACTGCTGGGGGTACGGGGCGGCGGCGTACGGGGGCTGGGCCGGGGGTTGGGCGGGCGGCTGGGTGTGGGGCGCCGGCGGGTAGCCGTAGCCGCCGGGCGGCCCCTGGGGGGTCGCGTGGCTCGGGAACCCGGGCGCGGACGGCGTCGCGGGCTGGGGGCCGGTGGGCGGCTGCGCGGCGGCCGGGAAGACGGCGGTCGGGGCGTCGTAGCCCTGGCCGCCGGCGGCCAGGTAGGGGCGGGCGGCCAGCGGCGGGCCCTGGTCGTCGACCCCGCCCGCCGCGGGGGGCCGCGGCGGACCGGGCGCCCGCGGCGCCTCACCGGGCCGGCCGGGTGCGGGCGGCGCCGGCTGGGCGGCGGGTGGATAGGCGGTCGGGGCGGCCGGGGCTGGGGCCGCTCCGGGGGCGGGCTGCTGCGGGCCGCGTACCCAGCCGCCGGCGCCGCCGCGCGCGGTCGGGTCCCAGACCGCCGGAGCGGTGTTCTGCTGGTCCGTCATTGTGCTGGCCCCCACCGTCTGCCCGGTCGCTCTGCCTGGTGCTGTGCCGCTGTCGCCGGCGCCGGTGCGCCGCGCGGACACCGTACCGTTCGAACCCCCGCCCGACAGCCCCGGCACGACGTTAGAGCATCCGTGATCGGCCGTGGGGCGGGTCCGGGGATCTCGTCGGTGCTCAGCGGCGTGCGGGGCGGGTGTTCGAGCAGAACGTTCGGGCGGGGTGTTCGGGGCGGGGTGTTCGGGGCGGGGTCCGGGGCCGGCCGACGGCCGGCGCGCGGTTCGGGGGAGGCGTGGACGGACCGGGCGCTCAGGCGCGGGCCCGGCGCAGGACGCGCAGCGACCCGGTGACCGAGACCTCCTCGAAGCCCTCGTCCAGCGCCCGCAGGTACACCCGGTAGGGCGCCTGGCCGCCGTCCGACGGGTCCGGGAAGACGTCGTGCACCACCAGCAGGCCCTCGGGGGCCAGGTGCGGCGCCCAGCCCTCGTAGTCGCCGGTGGCGTGCTCGTCGGTGTGGCCGCCGTCGATGAAGACCAGGCCGAGCCGCCCGCCCCAGAGCGCCGCGATCTGGGGGGAACGGCCGACCAGCGCGACCACGTGGTCCTCCAGCCCGGCCGCGTGGAGCGTGCGGCGGAACCGGGGGAGGGTGTCCATCCGGCCCACCCGCTCGTCCACCAGCGTCGGATCGTGGTACTCCCAGCCGGGCTGCTGCTCCTCGGAACCCCGGTGGTGGTCGACGGTCAGGGCCACCGTCCCGGCCTCCCGGGCGGCCGCCGCCAGCAGGATCGCCGACCGCCCGCAGTAGGTGCCGATCTCCAGCACCGGCAGTCCCGTCCGCCTGGCCGCCGTCAGGGCCGCCGCGTACAGCGCGAGCCCCTCGTCCACCGGCATGAACCCGGTCGCGCCCTCGAAGGCCGCCAGCACCTCGGGTGCGGGGCGCGTGTTCTCCAGGAGGTCGGACATGGTGCAGCTCCCTTGGCGGGTGGATCGGTGCTGGTGCTCGCCGTCGGACCCTACTGGACGGTAGGCGGTGGCGTCCCGTCCGGTGGGGTCCGACGCGGGTGCTCAGCCCGCCAGCAGGGTGCGCGCGACGCGGACGCGGTGCGGGGCCAGCTCGGCGGCGATGGCGGCGGCCTCGGCGGGGGTCATGGCGACGGCGGCGGGTACGGCCGGCGCCCGGTCGAGGAGGGCGAGCCGCAGGTGCGTCGGCGGGTGGGTGGTGTCCACGGCGCCCCGCTCCAGGGCGGAGCGGCGCAGCAGGCGCTCGTGCTCCAGCGGCGGGACGGAGGCGAGGTGGTCGCGCAGCCGCTCCCAGAACGCCTCGGGGGCGCTCGTCCGCTCCGCCGGGTCGGGCGTCCGGCCGCGGCGGGCGGCGCGGGGCCGGCTGTGCAGCTCCGCGCGCACCCGGGTCGCCGCGGTCTCGGCGGTCCGGTGGAGCAGCAGCGTTCGCAGCAGGCCCCTGCTCGCCTCGGTGGACCCGACGCGGGTGGCGAGGGTGTCCGCGTGGTACTCGGCCTGCTGGCCGGCCCGCGAGGTGAGCCGGTCGAGCAGCAGGAGCACCCGGCACAGCAGCCGGGCGACGCCGCCGAGCAGCACACCGAGGAGCAGGTCGGTGAGCTGGAACAGCATCCGCAGCCCCACCGCGTCGCGGTAGTGGCCGCGCGGTCGGGCGAGGTCGTGCCAGTGGGCGAGCGCGTGGATCGCCGTGCCGAGCCAGAGGCCGCGCCGGTGGTCGCCGTTGACCCGGTGGCCGAACTCGTGTCCGAGCAGGGCGACCCGGTCCTGCTCGCCGAGCACCTCCCAGAGCGGCAGGCCGAGGGTGAGCACCGTCTGCCGGCGCGGTCCGGCCACCCACACGCTCGCGTTGAAGTCGGTGTCGACCTGGATCACCCCGGCCGGCCGGGTCCCCAGTTCGGCGGCGACGCGGTCCGCGAGGCCGTAGAGGGCGGGCGCCTCGGCCCGGGTCAGCACGCCCTCGCCGCGCGGGGCCCGCCCGAGCCGGGGTCGGATCAGGACCACCAGCGCGAGGACGAGTGCGCCGAGGCAGCGCAGCGGGGTGTTGCCGGTGACGAGCAGCCAGAGCCCCCAGGCGCACAGGGCCGCGGTGGTCAGGTGGACGGCGGTGGCGATGGCCGCCGCGGCCAGCCAGGCCCGCTGCCCGCCGGTGGCGGTGCGGCCGGCCGCGAGGTCCTCGAAGAGCTGGTCGGCGCGGGCGGTCGCGGCGGCCCGGCGCCGGGCGTCGGCGGCGCCGCGCCGGGTCTTCGGGGCGGGGGCGTCGGTCGCCTCGGGGGTCAGGTTCCATTCGCACGCCGGGCACCAGACGGCGAACCGGGGGTCGGCGTCGATCGTGGCGGCGCAGCACGGGCAGGCCTGCGGTGCGGACGCGGTGGGTGCGGCGGACGCGGCGGCGTCGGTGGGTGCGGCGTCAGCGGGTGCGGTGGCGGGTTCGGCGGCCGTAGGAACCGCGGGTATGGACACGGCCGGTGATCATGCCAGGCGGCGCGCTCCGGCGGCCACGCCGTCCACGCGCGCAGGCGGAGCGGCCGAATGGAACGTGTTCTACTCCGCCCGGGCGCGACGTGCCAGAATCGGCCCGAACCCCGACCCGAGGCGAACCCGGAGCGTTCCATGCGCGCAGCCATCCTGCACAAGACCGGCCAGGACACGCTCGACGTCCGCGACGACGTGGTGGCGGTCGGCTTCGGCCCCGGCAAGGTGCGGGTGCGCCTGCGGGCGGCCAGCCTCTGCCACTCCGACCTGTCGGCGATGAGCGGCGTCCTGCCGCAGCCCGCGCCGTTCGTCCCCGGCCACGAGGGCGCCGGTGACGTGGTGGAGGTCGGCGAGGGCGTGACCGGCGTCTCGGTCGGGGACCGCGTGGTGCTCTGCTGGATGGCGCCCTGCGGCCGCTGCGCCCACTGCGAGCGCGGCCGGGGGCACCTCTGCGTCGCCAGCCTGCGCCGGCTCGGCGCGCCGGGCTTCCGGTTCGGCGGCGGTCCGTCGTCGGACGGGGAGCCGGTGGAGGCCTCCGGCTTCTACGGCACCGGCTCGTTCGCGGAGGAGGTGGTGGTCGACCGCGACGCCGTCATCACCGTCCCCGCCGATCTGCCGTACGAGCTGGCCGCGTTGATCGGCTGCGGGGTGACCACCGGGATCGGCGCCGCCGTGCACACCGCCCGGGTCGAACCGGGGGCCTCGGTCGCGGTGATCGGCGCCGGCGGGGTGGGTGTCGCGACCGTGCAGGGCGCCCGGGTCTGCGGCGCCGGCCGGATCACCGTGGTGGACCCGGTCGCCTCGCGCCGGGAGCGGGCGCTGGCCTTCGGCGCCACCGAGGCGCTCGCGCCCGAGGAGCTCAAGGCCGCCGCCAAGGGTCTGCCGGGCGGCGGCTTCGACTACGTCTTCGAAGCGGTCGGCCGCTCGGCCACCGTCCGGGCCGGGTACGACGCGGCGCGGCGCGGGGGCGCCGTCGTGGTGATCGGCGCCGGGGCGCAGGACGACCTCGCCCGGTTCACCATGGGTGAGCTCTTCTTCAACGAGAAGCGGCTGCTGCCCTCGCTGTACGGGGGCGCGCCGGTGCCGCGCACCATCGCGCTGGTGGTGGAGCTGTGGCGGGCCGGGCGGATCGACCTCGCGGGCATGGTCACGCACCGGGTCGGGCTGGCGGAGGTCAACGAGGCCATCGCGCAGATGCGGGGCGGCGAGGCGCTGCGGACGGTCGTGGTGCTGGACTGAGCGCCGGGCGGCGGGCCGGGTGCCCGCCGGGACGCGGCAGGGCCCGCCGGCGCACCCGGCGGGCCCTGCCGCGAAGGACCGTGAAGGCCGCTTCAGCCCTGTTCGGCGGTTCAGTTCTGCTCGGCGCCCATGCCCAGGCGGTGCCGGCCGTGCGGGTCGGCCTCGGGCCGGTCGTCGGGGGCGGAGGAGCCCCGGTGGCGGCCGTGCGACGCGCTGTCCTCGGCCGTGGTCCCGTCGGCGGCGGCCCCGGTGATCGCGGGTCCGGTGGTGTCGGTGAGGGTGTCGGACATCAGAATCGTCTTCCGTGCGAGGGTGCGGGTGCTTCGGCGCCGGCTGGCACCGCGGGTGCGGTCGGGCGCGTGATCGGGCGTCTGAACGGCGCCAGAGCCGGTGATCGCGGCCCGTGCCCCGGCCACCATAACGGCCGGAACGGGCGAGATCCTATCGAGATCCTGACGGGTGTCCGGTGAGCGGCCCGGCCGCCCGGGGGCCCGCCGAGCCCAGCCAGTGGCCGACCAGTTCGCGGTAGAGGGGCGACAGGACCTGGAGGTCGCCGTGGCGCGCGAGCGTGCCCCGGCCGCCGTCCAGCAGCAGGACCCGGTCGGCCCGCAGCGCCGAACCGATCCGGTGCGCCACCACCACGAGCACCCCCGGGCGGGCGGCGAAGGCCCGCTCGACCCGCTCCTCGGCGGCGGCGTCCAGCCGGCTGGTGGCCTCGTCCAGCACCACGACGGGCGCGGCGCCGAGGTACGTCCGCACCAGCGCCAGCAGTTGACGTTCGCCGGCCGACAGGGCGTCCGGATCGGCGATCACGCCGTCGAGCCCGCCGAGCCGGGTGACCAGCGCGTCCGCGCCCAGCAGGGCGGCCGCGTCGAGGAGTCGGGTATCGGAGCGGGCGGCCGCGGCGGGCGGGCCGGGCCAGCGGAGGTTGGCGCGTACCGAGCCCGGGAAGACGTACGCCTCCTGGGGGAGCAGGGCCACCAGGCGGGCGCGTTCGGCGTCGGGGAGGAGGTGCGGGTGGCGGCCGTCGACGGTGATCTCGCCGTCGAGCGGGGTGAGCAGGCCGGCGAGCAGCGCGGCGAGGGTGGACTTGCCGGTGCCGCTCGGGCCGACCACGGCCAGGTGCTCGCCGGGGGCCGTCGTCAGGTCGAGACCGGCGAGGACGGGGGCGGCGTGCGGGCCGTGCGCGTGGCGCAGCGCGGTGAGGCGGAGGGTGGGGAGGGCGGGGCCTTCGTGTGCCGGGGTGGGCGTCGGGGTGGCGTCGGGGGCCGGGGCCGGGGCCGGGGCCGGCTCCGGGTAGCGGGTGGCGAGCCGGTCGAGCACCACGGTCAGGTCGAGCAGCCAGCCGCCCACCGTACCGGCCAAGGTCCGCACCGCCGGGTCGAGTTGTTGCAGGAGATAGCCGGCCACGCCGAGCAGTTCGCCCGCGCTGAGGCCGCCCTCGCCGAGCAGCCAGGGCGCCGCGGCGACCACCGCCACCACCGGGAGCCGTCCGCCGAGCGCGACGACCAGGGAGCGGAGCGCGGCGGCGCGGCCGAGGGCGCGGGAGGCCGCGGCACTGTCGCCCGCGGCGTGGGCGAGCGCCTCGGCCGTCCGCCGCCGCGCACCGGTGGCCTGGATGTCGCGCAGCCCGTGCAGGGCCCGCCCGGCCTCGGCGGTCAGCCGCTCCTCGGCGAGCACGACGGCCCGCCGTCGGTCGACCAGCGGGCGCAGCAGCCGGGCGAAGAGCACGCCCGCGGCGAGCAGGGGCAGCAGTACCAGGGGCAGGACGGCGGGCGCGAGGAGGGCGAGGCCGGCCAGCGAGGCCACCAGGGTGATCCCGACACCGCGCAGGGTGCGCAGCAGAGTGGCGGTCAACTGCCGTGCGGACTCGACCTGTTCGGTCAGCCGTGCGACCTCGGCCGGATCCGCGTGCGGGCGGGCGAGCGCACCCCGGACGACCCGTTCCACCAGGGCGTCCCGCAGCGGCTCCACCACGGCCGCCAGGTACGGGAACCCGGCCCGGGCCGCGTAGGCGCGGACGGCGGTCACCGCCCCGAAGCCGGCCAGCCAGGCCAGGCCGACCGCCGGCCGGCCGGCCAGGAAGCCCCGGTCGACGGCGGCGGACAGCAGCAGTCCGGACAGCAGCGCCGGCAGCGCCTCCAGCGCGGACCAGGCCAGCAGGCGCCACAGCGCTCCCCGGGTGGTGGCGAGTCGGCGGCCGAGCAGGACCCATCCGGGCGACCATCGCGGCGCGGGACGTCGACGGGGGCGACGTCCCGCGCGGGGCGGGGGAGCGCCCGCCCCGGCGGGGTCGGCGTGCGGCGGTGAGGGATGCGGCGGGTCGGTGCGTGCCGGGTCGGCGTCCGGCGGGTCGGCGGGCGGCGGGTCGGTCCGCGGTGCGCCGGGCCGGGCGCTGTGGCGGCCCATCAGGCACCGGCCGCTTCGAGCGCGGCGCCGGCCAGGGTGGCGCGGTAGTCCGGGTCGGCGAGCAGGTCGGTGTGCGGGGCGAGGGCCCGCAGGCGGCCGGCGTCCAGCCAGGCGACCAGGTCGGCGCGGGCGGCGGCGCTCGCGCGGTGGGCGACCACCAGCCGGGTCCGTCCCCGGGTGGCCCGGTCCAGTGCCTCGGTGACGTGGTACTCGGTGGCGAGGTCGAGGCCCGACATGGCGTCGTCCAGCACCAGCACGCGGGCCGGCTGGGCCAACAGCCTGGTCAGCCCCAGTCGTTGGAGCTCACCACCGGAGAGCCGAAGCTCGTCCAGGGGGGTGTCCCACCCGGCCGGCAGCCCCCGGAGGAAGGCGTCCGCCCGGGCGGACGCCGCCTGTTCGGGGCCGGCACCGTCCAGCGCCTCGCGGACCGTCCGTCCGACCAGGACCGGCCGCTCGAAGGCGTAGCCGACGGCGTGCCGCAGCTCGGTGGCCGTCAGCTCGCCCACCGGGACGCCGTCGACCAGCACCCGGCCCTCGTCCGGGTCGCGCAGCCGGCCGGGCAGGGCGGCCAGCAGCGATTTGCCGCAGCCGGAGCGGCCGACCAGGGCGACCGTGCCGCCCCCCGGCACGGTGAGGTCGAGCGGCCCGAGCAGGACGCGTCCGCCCTCCCGTACCACCACGCCCCGGAAGGCCAGTTCGCCCGTGCCGTCCACCGGGAGGGCGGACCCCCCGGTCGGCGCGGGGGTGAGGGCGAACAACTCGTCGACCCGGGACCGCCCGGCCCGCGCGTGCGCGACCCCGACCAGTGCCTCGACCTGTTCGAAGAGCCCCGCCCCGAGGGCGGCCCAGCCGGCCGCCGCCGCGAGCGCCCCGGGCGCCAGCGCGTCCGCCGCCACCAGGGTGCCCGCGGTGGCCAGCACCGCCACCTCGACCACGGCGATCAGCAGCGTCGCCTGCCAGGCCGTGCGCCGCTGCGCGGACCAGAGCGCGTGCCCGGCCGCCGACAGCGCGGGCAGTGGCTCCAGGACCCGGGCCGCCTCGGACCGCCGCGCACCGGCCGCCCGGACGCTGGGCAGTCCGGCCAGCGCGCCGGCCAGCCGGGCGGCGATCTGCGCCTGTGCCTCCTGGTAGCGGACGAAGACCTGCCCGGCCTCCCGCAGGAACAGCCGGATCAGCGCCACCCCGGGCACCACGCCGCCGAGGAAGGCGAGGGCCAGCCACGGTGACAGGATCCCGAGCCCGACGATCGCGCCGGCCGAGGTGAGCAGCGCGGTGGCCGCGCCGAGGAGGGCCGGCTGCCGGCCGCCGGCATCGGCCGCGGAGCCCGCCAGCCGTGCGGTCAGGTCACCGGGCGGGGGCCCGCCGGCCCGGAGGCGGCCGCCGGGCCCGAGGGCGAGCAGGTGGTGGACCAGCCGCCCGCGCAGCGCGGCGGTGGCCTCCGCCGCGCAGGCCGGTCCGGCCGCGGCGGCGAGCGCGGCGGCCCCGGCGGCGGTGCCGAGGACGAGCGCGAGCAGGAGCGGCGCCGAGTGCCCGGCGGTTCGGTCGAGCGCGGCGTCGACGGCCCCGGCGAGCGCGGCGGGCAGGGCGAGCGCGGTGGCGGCCTCGACGGGCAGGGCGACGGCCAGGGCGAGGGTCCAGCCGGTGGGGCGGCGGGGCATGGGCGGGCTCCCGTCGGACGGTTGAGTGGGAGAGGGGCACGGGCGCGGCAGCGGGAAGGGCGTGGCGCGGCTGCCGGAGTGGCGCGGGGAAGGGCGGGGCGCCGGGGGTACGGCGAAGAGCGAGCGGGGAAGAGCGAGCGGGAGAGGGCACCGCGCGAGGAAAGGGCGGCGCCGCGCCCCCCGGGGCCGGCCCGCGGGGGGGGGGCCCCCCGGGGAACGGGGGGCCCGCCCCCCCCCAAGGAGAAAGTGGAAGAAAAACAA
>NZ_JBHYYB010000108.1:0-29218 GCF_042752535.1 Kitasatospora sp. NPDC059327
GACGACCACGCCGACCGACTCGCTGCCGTCATCGACAGCAAGCGCTCAACTCGCCAAGTCAACCGCTCATCCGCCAAGTGAAGCGCTCAGTCACAAGTTCGCAGCTCGGGTTCGGAGCCGGGTTCGCGGGGGCCTTCCACGAAGTCGATGTAGTCGACGTCGTCCTCCTCCACCTCGTAGGCGTCTTGCTCCAGCAGTTCCAGGTAGCGGGCGAGGAGTGAGGTGACGGAGTCGCAGACGTAGAGAGGTCCGTCGTAGTAGTCGCGGCCGATCTGGATCACCTGGCCGGGACGGCCGGCACGGGCCGGGGACATATCGACCGCCAGGTAGTTGCCGTCATCGGCGGTGGCGAACGGGAGCCAGCCCGGGTGCCCGTGGCAGCGCCGGATGGTGTCGAGCGGGTCGGCGTCGAGCACGACGGAGTCCCAGGAACTTTCCCAGCCGGGCCACACCGGTTCTCTCAGGCCGGCGTTGGCGGCGACCAGGCGTGCCAGCGGCATCCAGCCGAGGTTGCCGAAGAGGCCGAGCGCTTCGTCTCCGCTGCCGTCGGCGATCAGGTAGAGCGCGCGCAGGTCGGCGGGCAGAGGCCGGCCGAGTCGGCGCTCGGCGTCGTCGAGCGCCGCAGTGGTCACAGGTGGTGGCAGCTTTTCGGCGTGCCCCAGGATTGCGGTACGCCGCTCCAGATAGGCCCGGAACCGGGCGATGGTCAGGTCCGGATCGCCCGCCGGGGCTGCGGTGCCCTCCTCCTGGGCGAAACCCGGCTGGGACAGCCGGTAGCCGTGATCCAGGACGGTCACGAAGCCTGGACGTTCACCGTGAAGCCGGGAGACGGTGTCCCGGGACGCAACCAGAGTGAACTCCCCGGACGGCCGGCACCGTATCTCCAGCCTGGTGCACTCCCAGCCACGGGCCGCGCCCACCGCCGCCGTCACGTCGTCCAGGTCCTGGAAGATTCCGGACGGGTGGATCGGCCGTTGCTCCGCGCCAGCGATGGTGTACTGACCGGAGATGCCGAAGCCAAACAGACCTCCGGTGCTGACCAGCACCGCCTCCGTCCATCCATCGGGTGCGTTCGCCATCATCTTCTCGGCCACCCGCGCAACGCCCTGCTCTACCAGCTCGGCCATGATCTGCTCCGGTTCTGTCGGCCCTGCCGGCGATCATCGCAGGAGGCCATGACAGACCCATGGGCTGGAGTATCAAGCGGCGAGTGCGTGGGCCCGGTGGGACCAGGCGGTCGCCTCGTCGTACGGTGTGCCGGTCTTCAGGCAGCCGTGCAGGATGCCGACGAGCCGGTTGGCGAGTTGGCGCAGGGCAGCGTTGAACTCGATGCCGCGGGCTCGTTGCTTCTCGTAGTAGGCCCGGGCTCCGGCGGAGACCCGCAGTGCGCAGAAGGCTTGGGCGATCAGGGCGTCGATGAGCCGGTCGTTGCGGACGTACCGGGCGGTCACGGCCTTCTTTCTGCCGGAGGCGCGGGTGATCGGGCTGGTGCCGGCATAGTTCTTGCGGGCCTTGGCGCTGGCGTAACGGTGAGGGTCGTCACCGAATTCCGCGAGTACTCGGGCGCTGAGCAGCGCTCCCAGCCCGGGCTGGGAGCGGATGATCTCGGCGTGCGGGTGCTGGCCAAAGTATGCCTCGACCTGCCCGTGCAGAATGTTGACCTGCTCGTTCAAGGTGACCAGCAGCGCGACGAGCGCGCGTACCGAGTCGGCGTAGGCCGCAGTAACCGCGGCGGGCTGGCCCAGGTGCTTGGCGCGCAGTACGGCCTGGATCCTGGTGGTCTTGTCAGCGATGTTGCGCCGACGGGCGCGCTTGAGGGCCGCACTGATCTGCGTGGTCGTCAGCTTCGCCGCGGTCGCGGGGTCAGGTGCCTTGGCCAGTAGTTCGAGGACGTCGGGGGCGTCCAGGTCTTCGAACGCCTCCAGGACGGCGGGGAAGTAGTCGAGCAGGGCGTGCCGCAACCGTTGCGTGGTGCGGGTCCTCTCCCAGATCAGGGTCTTGTGGATGCGCGTCACCACCTTGACCGCTTCGGCGTCGGCGGTGTCCCCGGAAACCGGGCGGAGCTGGTGGGAGTCGGTGCGCACCATGTCGGCGAGCATGTGTGCGTCGGCCGCGTCGCTCTTGGCCCCAGACACCGCCAGACGCTCCCGATACCGGGAGGCCTGCAGTGGGTTGACCGCGTACACCGTGTAACCGGCGGCGATCAGCGCCTGCACCCACGGGCCTCGGTCGGTCTCGATCCCGATCACCACCTCGGCCTTGCTGTTCTCGCCGAGCTCGGCACCGATCATCGCGTGCAGTCGCTCGATCCCCGCTACGCCCTCCGGCAGCCGAGCCTTGGACAGCCGGCGGCCCGTGGCGTCCATCTCTCAACGTCGTGGTGGTCCTGGGCCCAGTCGTCCCCAACGAACAGCAACTCGTCCTCCGTCATCAACCTTGATCGGCAATAGCCCGCAGGAGAACCATCAGCGACCCAATAAGGCTGTGCTCACGCCGCAATCGGGCGGGCACGACATCCCATCAGCGATTTCGCTCCTGGCCGACCGGCAGGGGCACGATCTGTCAACAGGACTCAATGTCCAGGGAAGAGAGAGTGCTCACCTGCCGGCGGCTACCGGGCACCGAGTCTGCCGGATGGAGCCTCGGTAGGTCTTATTAGGGAAAACGACGGCCTGTACGACCCCGTTGGGGCTGTACAGGCCGTCGTCGTGTTCAGGGGTGGGTTCGTGTCGTTGCGTGGGGTGGGACCGGAGGAAATCCCGGAGGAGACCGCTCGGGTCGCTCGGGTGGTGTTTCCGAAGGGCTGTCTGGCGATGCGGATGCGGGACACGCTCGGGCCAGTGTTCACCGATGCTCAGTTCAAGGAGTTGTTCCCGGGGCGGGGGCGTCCGGCGTTGTCACCGGCACGGCTGGCCATGGTCTCGGTCCTGCAGTTCGCGGAGGGCTTGACCGATCGGCAGGCCGCGCACGCGGTCCGCTCGCGTCTGGACTGGAAGTACGCCCTGTCCTTGGAGCTGACCGATACCGGTTTCGATTTCTCGGTGCTCAGCGAGTTCCGGTCCCGGCTGATCGGGGCGGATGCGGGCCGGGCGGTGTTCGACGCGGTGCTGCGGGCCGCTGGAGAGGTCGGGCTGGTCAAGCCCGGCGGACGACAGCGCACGGATGCCACCCACGTGCTGGCCGCGACCAGGGATTTGAACCGGTTGGAGTTCGTGGTCGAGACACTGCGCGTGGCGCTGAACCAGATTGCCGAGGCGGCCGGGGGCTGGCTGGCGGCGGTGGCGGCGCCGGAGTGGTTCGACCGCTACTCGGCCCGGCCGGAGGACAGCCGTTTCCCGTCCCGGTGGGCGGCCCGCGTTGAGCACGGTGATCAGTGCGGTGCCGACGGCATGGTGCTGTTGAAGGCCGTCTGCTCGGCCGCGGCTCCGCCCGGTCTGCGGTTCCTGCCCGCCGTTGAGGTCCTACGGCAGACATGGGTGCAGCAGTTCCAGCACGTCGATGGCGCTGTTCGCTGGCGCGAGCTGACGAACCTGCCACCCGGCCTGATCCGCTTACGCACTCCGCACGAGCCCGATGCCCGGACCGGAGCGAAGCGGGAACTTGGCTGGTCCGGCTACAAGGTCCACCTGAGTGAGACCTGCGAGCCCGACGCCCCGCATCTGATCACCCACATCCACACCACGGCGGCGCCCGTGGCCGACGTCGTCGTCCTGGAGGACATCCACGCCGCCCTGGCCGAGCGCGAACTCCTGCCGGACGAGCACCTGGTGGACGCCGGGTACATGGACGCCCAGCAGATCCACCACGCCCGGCGTGACCACCGCCTGAATCTGGTTGGCCCGGTCAGAACCACCACCGTGAAGGGCCAGGCGACCGGAGAGGTCTTCGATAACACCCACTTCACCGTCGACTGGGACCACCGCCGGGCGAGCTGCCCGGGCGGACGGACCAGCGTTCAGTGGCGAGAGGCCCGGAGCCAGTCGGGCGCCTCGGTCACCCGTGTCCGCTTCGCGGGCCGGCACTGCGACCCCTGCGAACTACGGACCTCGTGCACCAACGCCAGGACCGGCCGCAATCTCACCTTGAGACCGAAAGCCGAGCACGACATCCTTCGCCAGGCCCGCATCGAGCAGGAGACCGACCACTGGCGCCGCCGCTACGGACACCGCGCCGGCGTCGAGGGCACCATCTCCCAAGCCGTCCAGGCCTTCGACCTGCGTAGATCCCGTTACCGCGGCCTCGCCAAGACCCAACTGCAGCACCACTTCACCGGCGCGGCCATCAACCTCGCCCGCCTCGACGCCTGGCTCACCGGGAGACCCCTCGCCCGAACCCGCGTCTCACCCTTCGCAGCACTCCGCCCCGCTGGATGAAATCCAACGGGGCGGAATTTACCAACAGCGTCCGTTACGGTTGGGGCCTGTGATTCAAAGTCTTACCCCGGTCGCATGACCTAAGTCAGAGGCTGTACCGGGGAATCTGGATCCATGATGGCGAATGCTGGTGCATGTTTAACCGACACCGCAGCAGCTCGGCCCGCTGACACGGCTCGTCTCCAGCCCCGGGCTCGCCCCCTACCTCGCCCATGCCTCCACCAAGCAGCAGGCCATGGCCCTGTACCTGTGGAACATCCAGGTCACCGGCGCGTGCGCGGAGACCGTCGCACTCGCCGAGGTCGTTCTGCGCAACGCAATGAACGACCAGCTCACCGCGGCGTTCGGCCCGCTCTGGTACTCCAAGGCCGAGCTGTTCGACGACCGCACCGCGAGGGACATCCGTTCCGCGTGGACCGGCATCACCATGCCCAAGGACCCCGCCACCGGAACGCCGGTGGAGAAGACCGTGAGGAACGTCCCGGCGGGCAAGGTCGTGGCGAACACGATGCTCGGTTGCTGGGTCAACCTCCTCGACCGCGGCGGCACCCGCGGAGAGGGGCCGATGCTCAAGCGGGTCGACTACGACTCCACCCTGTGGCGCAAGGCCCTCTACAAGGCGTTCCCGCACGGCAACGGCAAGCGGGCCACCGTCCACGAGAGCGCCAGCCGCATGCGGGCCCCGCGCAACCGCGCCGCCCACCACGAGCCGCTCATCGACGGCGTGCCCCTGCCCGGCCAGGGCCTGCGTGGTGGCGGGATCCGGCGCCTCACCCTCGCCGAGGCCCACCAGGAGGTACTGGACCTGGTCGGCTACATCGACCAGGACGTCGCCGACTGGCTCGCCAAAGCCAGCCGCGTACCCCGGCTGCTCGCCACCCGGCCCTGACCCAGGATCCCGGGCACCGCCGGCCGTGAAGGCGGTCAGCCCCGGGTCTCCGGGGCGACGGCGAGGCGCCCGGGACCGCGCCGGCGGCGCGCACCCGGCGCGGCCGGCGGGGGTCGGCCGCGGGCGGTTCCAGGAACGGGGCCCGCTCCACCGCGAGCGGCCGCGCCCCGCCGGACGGCTGAACGGGGGTGTCGGTGGCGGGCTCGGGGAACGGGCGGTAGAGCGGGCGGCGGCCGGACTCATGATCACGGTCTGGCAGCGCCGGCGGCCCGCCGGGCACGGTCCGGCAGTATCCCGGGCCGGGGATCAGTCCCCGCCCTGTGGGCCTTCCTCGGCGATCCAGGGTGAGGCGGCCGGCAGCCTGGGCGAACAGCCCGAACGCCAGCATCAGCGACCCTGGGGATCCGGGCGCCCCGGCCCGGGATCGAGCGTCGGGGCGAAGTGGTAGGCGAGCAGGGCGGACGCGGCGGCCACCGCGTCCCGCGCCGCGGCCAGGGCCTCGATGTCCGGGTGCCGCTCATCCGGGCCGGCCGCCGGCCGAGGTCGCCGAGCAGCAGGCTGGTGCGCAGAACGAGCAGCAGCCGGTCCAGGTTCTCCGGATCCGGCACCGCGGCCGCGACCACCTCGGCTCGCACCGGCCCGTACGCCGAGCGCAGCGCCTCGATGTCGGCGCTGGCCTGCTCCGCCGCATCCAACTCCGCGCCGACCAGGTGCGCCTCGGCGGCGCCGAGCAGCGCGGTGGCCAGCATCACCGCGCGGGTGTGGTCGTCGGCGACCGCGTCCGGGCGCCAGTCGACGCCCAGCACCGCGAGCGC
The DNA here is from genome assembly GCF_042752535.1 of Kitasatospora sp. NPDC059327. Taxonomy (NCBI): domain Bacteria; kingdom Bacillati; phylum Actinomycetota; class Actinomycetes; order Kitasatosporales; family Streptomycetaceae; genus Kitasatospora; species Kitasatospora sp. NPDC059327. The sequence goes on from NZ_JBHYYB010000108.1 coordinate 6,078, forward strand.
GGCGCGCAGCCGCGCCACGTGCTGCGCCGAACGGCCGGCCATCGACCCGCCTCCGTCCCTTCGCCCCGCCCCTACCACCGGCCTGCCCTGCGGGGCGCCGCTCGGCGCGGATCATCGTGCGCGGAGTGCCGTACATCCTGGACGCCCTGCCCGCGTTCGCTGGCCTTGCCCGCCCGGTCACCCACCTGCGGCGCCTGCCCCAGGCCGGCGGCGGCGCGGTGCCCGCCGGTGTTGGCCCGGATTGTGCGTCTCGGGGTCCGGCGGGCACCGGCAGCAGCGTAGCGGGCGAAGGCCCGCCGGCCCGGCTTCTACCGCGCGGCGTGCGACGGGTCCTCGGGGGCGACGACGGCGATCCGCACGGTCGGCGGCCAGGGCGGGGTGGGGGTGTGCTTCGGTTGGGCGCGGTCGCGTTGCGGGTCTTCGGCGGGCTGCCGAGTGTTGTGTGTATGACGACCGCACTTGACCGGGGTGAGCGGGATCAGCTCGCCGCTTTGCTGGAACGGCTTCCGGCGGTACCCGGGAACGACTCGAAGAGCGTCCGGGTGGACGAGACACTGCTGGAGGCGGCGGTCGCGCTGTTGGGCCAGTTCTCGGCCGCGTTCACCGGCGAGCCGGTCGGCCGGGCGGCCGGGATCGTCGCGGACAGGCTCCAGCTCAGCGTCCCGATGACGGCGATCCTGGCGCTGAGAAAGAGCCTGGACGACGGCGTGGAGATCCGCTGACTCGCCTCTGACGGACCGACCACCACCCGATCTCGGCCCCGCCCCGTCGCCGCGTCGCCCGCGGCGGGGCGGGGCCGTGCTGTCATGCCGTGGAACGCGACCCGCGGGGTGTTCTCGGGGAACACCCTCGCGGGCCGGGCGCGTCGTCAGGCGAGGGGGATGACGCCCTCGCCGGCGGTGGCCTGCCGAAGGCGGAGGCTGGGGGCGTTCCGCGGAGCCCCGGCCGGTGGGAGGCCGGCCGCGCGGGCACGACCGCTCTGCCGGGCGGCCCAGGAATGCTGTGGTGGGCCGGCCCTGCCGGGAATGCCAGACCCGCGTATCGGCGAGGACCAGGCCTTTGACCCCTGCGATACCTCGGCCACGAACATGCCAAACGAAGGCGCATGGCGTCCGGGGCACACGAAGTGCTCCGCGCCCCGGCCTGGCGTGCCCCGACCCGCCGAGAGCGCGTTGACCGGTCATGAACGATCACACGCCGTTCCCGTCCCCACCGCCGACCGGGCCGACGGCTGGGCCGGCCACGGCCCGGACGGCGGATCCGGCGGCGCAGGGCGGGCGGCAGCCGGATGGTCCAGCGCATCCGGGCGCTGGTCACGGGTGCGGGGGCGAAGCACTCCGCGGCCCGCCCCAACGGTTCCGGTGTCCGCGACGCCGGCCCGGCTGCCGCCCGTACTCGGCGGTACGGAAGGGACAGGCGCCGTCACGGCCGGGGCGGGGAGAGCTGAGGGGCGGCCGGCGGGCACCCACAAGGCGCCGCCAGGCCAGCTCTCCGGCTACCGGTCGGGCAGCAGCTCGGCGAGCATCGCCACGATCGGGTCGAGCTGGTCGAGCTGGATGACGACCGTGGGGCCCACCACCCCGTACTCGGGATCGTCCAGGCGCAGCACGGTCGCACCGGGGCCCCGGCCACGGAATTCGGTGGGGAGCAGGTCGAGCAGCTTGTCCAGGACGTCGGCGAGCTCGGCGCGGGAGTGGTCGGTCACGTCGACGGACAGGAACGCCTCGGGTACGGGAGTGGTCATGACAGCCATGCTCGCGCGCGGGGCACCTGCCAGGACAGCGGTCCGGCCGAGGATCACCGGAATGAGGTAGAGCGCCCACGGGTGATGGGAGCAGGTCGGTGAGCAGCCGGGGCGATGTGGTGCACGGGGAGGGCCTCCTCGAACCGCGTAGAGAAAATCTGGACGCACACCCACGGCTGGCACGGTGGGGTTGGGAGCCCGCAGGGGAGGGGCGGTCAGTAGAGCTGGACGCGCGTGATGACGCAGTGGGGTTCGGGGGCGGCGGCGACGACCACGTACTCGGCGACGCCGAGGGAGCCACCGGACCCCGGTGGGATGCGCCGCTGCTGGGGCCAGCGGTCGGAGGCCGTGCTGCCGGGCACCAGGCCGCGCGTGGTGTTGATCAGCGCGCTGGCGGAGACGATGGCGCTGAAGACCTCGCCGGTCACGGCCGGGTCCTGAAACAGGGCCTCGACCTCCGGGGACAGGTAGCAAGGCCACCCGTCGTCGTCCACCCCGTCCTCGTCGTCGTACGGAGTTCCGGAGTCACTCAACGGGCAGCCCCGCCGCACGCCGGGCCTCGATCGCGTCGGCCACGCTTGTCAGGGGCAGCGTGCCGGCGAGGGCGGCAGCGGCGAGCTGATCCCCATGGGTCTGGTCGGCGTCAAGCACCGCCTCGCACCACCAGTGCCGCAGGACTGCCTCTGCCTCCTGTGGAGCCGCCGCCAGCAGCTCGCGGTAGAACTCCATCCGCCGCGCCCCGGACAGCGCCGCAGCGATCCCCTCCGCGTTGCGCGGCACCGGATCGCCCGCGCCTTCCATATGGACGGACTGCACCGACATGGCCACCTCCCTGTCTCTGCCCCTACCCGACCAGTCTGCCTCCCCGGCGCCACAGGCGTCGACACGGCCGCCGTCCCGGTGGGGCTCTGGACCCGAGCCGACCCTATCCGGGTCACGTACGCGAAGCGCCGAGCGCCGGGAATGTCACCCGACCCAGTGACCGGCGAGCGGATATCCCCAGGTCATTCGCGGTGCGTGCCGCTCAGCTCCAGGGCTTCGACGCGGCCACGCAGGGCGGTGAGCTGTTTAAGCGCCTCGGCAAGCGCCAGCTCCAGCGCCTCGACGCGAGCCGCCGTCCCGCCCACAGGCGCGTTCCCTACCTCCGGGTCACCGGTGTCGGCGTCGGTGGCGAGGCGGGCGTCGGGGTGGGCGACGAAGGCTCCCTTGCCGGGGCGGGAGATCGCGTAGCCGTCCTGCTTCAGCAGGGCCATGGCCTTCTGCACGGACAGGCTGGAGGCCCCGTACTCCGCCATCAGCACGGCCTGCGTCGGCAGCGCGTCCCCCGGCTTCAGCCCGCCGGAGCGGATCCGTTCCCGCAGGGCCTCGGCGATGACCTCGAACGTCAGCAGCACCGTGCCGCCCGCCGGTCTGCGCCCCCGCCGCCCCACCGTCACCGCAGGTCACCCCGCATTCTCTGCGCCTCTACCACCGAAATCCGGCCTGTCCACAACGGAAGACCGGGGCCACAGTACTCGCGTCCCCACCGGCCACCGAAACAGATGAGGAGGGATGCACTTGAATGCGCGCTTGAAGCGATGCTACCTTCACGCACCGCTGGTGAGCACCACCGCTGATCAGGCCAGACGTCCCCGGCCCACCACCCACGCCCGCCGTCACGCGCACCGTGCCCACGTGCGCCGATCACCCGGGGCGCCCCTCAATCGCCTCTCCTCTTCCCCCGGCTCCTGCCGGAGGTCTGTCCCCATGCCCGCGCAGCTCCAACTCCGCACCCCCGCAACCACTTCCACTCCCGCCAGCGCGGCGTTCGCCGCACCGGCGCTCACCACCACCCCGACACGTCCGCAAACAGGAACTCCGCGCTGGAACTCCGGGCGCGGCTGACTGCCAGGCTGGCCAAGCTCGCCGCCGCCGGATACCTCGCGCCCCTGGCCCGGCAGATCGGCTCCCTGGGCGGCTGCGCCCGCCCGATCCGGATGACCGGACACCGCACCCGCCTGGACACCGCCACCGGCCAGATCCTCGACCGCCTCGACACCCGCCTCCTCCCCGCCGGCGAACTCCTGGTTCGCTGCGGCAACCGCCGCGCCACCCGCTGCCCTGCCTGCTCCACCCTCTACCGCTACGACACCTACCAGCTCATCGCCGCCGGACTACGCGGCGGCAAGACCATCCCCACAACCGTCGCCAGCCACCCCCGCGTCTTCGCCACCCTCACCGCCCCCGGCTTCGGCCCCGTCCACAACCAACCCGGCACCACCCCGTGCACCTGCGGCACCCGGCACGCCGACGGCGACCCGCTCCTCGGCACCCCGCTGAACCCTGAGCGGTACGACTACACCGGCGCGGTGCTGTGGAACGCCCACGCACCCGCTCTGTGGGCCCGCTTCACCACCCACCTGCGCCGCGAGATCGCCAAGGCCGCCGGACTGACCCAACGCACCCTGCGCCACCACGCCACGCTCTCCTACGCCAAGGTCGCCGAATACCAAAAGCGCGGCCAGATCCACTTCCACACCGTCATCCGCATCGACGGACCCACCGGCCCCAACAGCACCCCACCCACCTGGGCCACCACCCAGCTCCTCGACCACGCCATCCGCGCAGCCGCGAACCGCACTCGCGTCCAACACCAACACCCATCCCGGGCTGGGGAGGCCGACACGGCACAGTCGGCAGAGCCCACGGTGTTCCGCCTCGGGCGGCAGATCGACGTCCGCGCGATCCGCAGTACCGACTTCACCGGCGACATCCCCGTCACCGACCGCCACGTCGCCGCCTACATCGCCAAGTACGCCACCAAGGGCGCCGAGACCACCACCGGCACTCTCGACCGCCGACTGCGCCTCCTGGCCGAACTCGCCCAGCACGACCTCACCGACCACGCCCGCCGCATGATCCACACCGCCTGGCACCTCGGCACCCAGCCTCAGCACGCCCACCTCCGCCTGCGCCAGTGGGCCCACATGCTCGGCTTCCGAGGCCACTTCTCCACCCGCACCCGCCACTACTCCACCACCCTCACCCACCTCCGAGCAGAACGCACCACCCGGCGCGGCCGCCAACATGACGCCATCTCTGCCTCGACGCCGCTCGACCCGGCCACTGTCGCCCGACACGCCGGACAGGAACCGACCGGTGAGGGCCAGCCGGTCACTGGCCGCCGCAGTGACCGCGAGGACCGCGCTGACCTGACCGCCGGTCACACCGACCCCGGCCCCGGTCACCGCGCAGGTCACCGCCCGAAGGACAGGCGATCCGGCGGCCCGGACACGACCCTGGTGATCTCGCACTGGCAGTACGCGGGAACCGGCCTCCTACCCGAACTCGCCCACCTCGCTGACCTCCTGTCCACCACACCGCGCCCCCGCACCGAACAACCGAACCGCCCCCGGCAGGCACGGCGCGCCGGTGACCCGGCCGGTCACACCACCGACCCGCTGACCACCACTATCCAGTCGGGGGCGATCGCGTGACCGCCGAGGCCGAACTCCTCACCGTTCCCGAGGTCATGGCACGCCTAAAGATCAGCCGCTCCACCGTCTACGACCTCATCCGCACCCGGCGGCTGGCCTCGATCACCATCGGCCGCGCCCGCCGCATCCCCGCTCACACTCTGACCGCCCTCGTCCACCAGCAACTCGCAGAGGCAGCCTGATGACCAGCTCCGAAGCCAACCCCGCCCCCAGCACCAGCACCACTTCTCGCAGGGTCCGCGCCAACGGTGACGGCACCGTCTACCAGCGCAAGGACGGCCGTTGGGAAGCCGCCGGATACGTCCTGGCCGTCGGCGACACCCGCAAGCGCATCCGCGTCTACGGGAGCACCCGCAAGGAGGCGCTGGCCCAGCTGACCGGGAAGATCGCCACCAGCAACCGCGGCATACCCGCCCCCACGGCCCAGGGCACCGTTGGTGCGTTCCTCACCTACTGGCTGGAGACCGTCGCCGTCCACCGGCTCCGCGAGAACACCCACACCCGCTACACCGCCTGCACCCGCCTCTATCTCATCCCCGGCCTTGGCAAGAAGAAGCTCTCCAAGCTCACCGCCAAGGACGTCCGCACCTGGCTCGACCAACTCCGCACCACCTGCCAGTGCTGCGCACGCGGCCTCGACACCGCCCGCGACCAGCCCCAATGCTGCGCCATCGGAAAGTGCTGCGGCAAGCGGCTCTCCCCGCTGACCTTGGCCTACGTCCACTCCGTCCTCAAGTCAGCCCTGGAACACGCCATCCGAGAGGAGGAGATCCCGCGCAACGTCGCCCGCAACGTCCGCATGGGCACACCCCGCCCCCGCCGCTTCGAACCCCTCACCGCCGAAGAAGCCCGAGCGTTCCTCACCGCCACGGACGGGCACCGGCTGAGCACACTGCTCGAACTCGCCCTGCGCACCGGACTCCGCAAGGGCGAACTCCTCGGCCTGCGCTGGGAAGACCTCGACCTGGCCGGCGGAACCGCCAGCATCCGCCGCACCCTCCAACGCACCAACAGCGGCGGCCTGACCGCCCTGCTCACCAAGACCCAGAGCTCCGAGCGGCGGATCGCCCTGCCGACGCCGTGCGTGCGCTCACTCGGACTCCACCGCGACCGGCAGTGCCAGGAGCGCCAAGCGGCGGGGGCGGCCTGGAAGGACAGCGGCTACGTGTTCACCCGGCCCAACGGCGCCCCGATCGAGGGAGCTACCCTCACCCGCCACTTCACCGCGCTGCTCCGCCGGGCCGGGCTCCGCCGCATCCGCTTCCACGACCTCCGCCACTCGGCGGCCACCCGCCTCCTGGTACAGGGCGTCGAACTCGTCGTCATCAAGGAACTCCTCGGCCACGCCCACATCGGTGTAACCGCCACCGTTTACGCCCACGTCCGACTCCGCCTCCAGCGCGACGCCATAGACCTCCTCGGCAACGCCCTCCGCGACCCCGCCCAGCCCACCATCCGACCCGACGACGGCGACGATCCGCCGCTTTGTGCAGCACCCGTCCACTGACGTTGCCGTCAACCGTTGCCGTCAGACGACCAGAAGCCCGCCAGAATTCGTTCTGGCGGGCTTCTGGGATCAACCACTCATGGAAGTGACGGAAATACCACTTCCCATGCCTTCAGGCGTGGATCGAATTCATCTCCAAAAGCAGCATGCATGGCGAGGAGCGTAGGCCACACCAGACCCTTTGCAGTCCTGAGCCGACGAATATCCGCAATATCACGACTTCGCCAATCGATTGAGACATCTCGGGCCTCTTCGGCCGACATCGAAATCTCACCGAGAAATATCTCTATCACGCGATTCGGATCAAGGATATCAACCTCCACATTCGGCGAAACGCGCTGCAGTAGAGCGGCAGAGAGATTCAGGCGGCGAATCACTGTCTCGTGGTGATCGATCGAACCAGAGGCCACCGCCGCTTCGAGAGCGTATGCGAGAGCTCTTGAACAAGTGGCCCATGACTCAGCGGAAAGACCACCGCACTCGCCGGTTAGGCGCATTGTCAGCAGCTCAACGACGCCCAACCACTGACCCGAGTCCATCTCAGAGGTTCCAGGAGTCCGTGAAGCCAGAGTCTCAGACAGTCCCAGAAGGTCAAGCTGGACGAGCTCGTCAAGTCTGGCTCTCACTAGAAATGCACTCCTGCCGCCGCGAACGCATCCTTACCGATTTGCGTCACATTCCAACCAGGCTGGAAGAAGTGACCGCTGTGATCATTGATATCGATGCCGAAGTACCCATCCCTCGACGACCCAGCAATATCAGCCTCGCCTGCCGCCCGCACCGGAGCCCCTCGACTGAGAACAGAATGAGAGATCTCGACGCCGTTCACAAATTTCGGCATGACAGCAAGCGACCCGTCCTCTAGTACTGCCCATTTGATCCTGCCGTCGCCAGAGTTGATTGCGGCATCGAATTTGGCAGACCCCACAGTAGTTGGAGACGCGCCCAGCTTCTCCGCGTCCGCCAATTCCTTCTCCAGAGTTCCAGGCATGTTGTTGGGATATAGCCCACACGCCGGACCGGTATTGTGCACCAAGACTGGCGTGGTGCCAGCGAGTACATAGTACGTGTGGATTTCACTGACAGTGAGGTTGAAGGCGGGCTGGAGGTTCGTTCGGCGCTGGACGCTGGTGATCTTTGCGGTGGCGCCGGTCGGGGTGCGCAGGGTGTCGCCTTCGGCGAGGTCTGCGGCGTCCCGCCATGTGTGCTGGTTCTGGGCCCAGTAGGGGTGGTGGTCGGTGGAGGTGATCGTGGCGGTCTTGCCGTCCGGTGTTGCGAGGGTCAGGTCTGTGAAGTCACGGTCGTCGGGTGTGTAGATCGTGGCGTCCACTGTTTGCGCGGCGGTTCGTCCGTCGACCGGGTCGGTGGCCAGTACGTGGTCGCCTGTCCGTACCTGCTCGATCGGGCGGGAGGTGCCGTCGGCCATCAGAACGGGGGTGCCGGCCGGGAAGCTGTTACCTCCGAGGCAGATCCCGACACGGGCGAGGGCGTCCTCGAGGAAGGTGGTGACCTTCCCGCCGAAGGGCAGGTGCCGTGCGAGGTCGAGGAGCTTTTGTGCCGGTCCGCTGAGCACGGTCATCGGGCTCGTGCAGGACGGCAGCTTCCCCATGGCGTCTCCCGAGAGAGCGCCTCCGATGCAGGCGCCCGACTGCCAGAAGAGGGCCGGCAGAGCCTCGAGGATAAAGCTCGCGTTGAAGGCGAGAACGGCGCTGTAGAGCGTGAAGAGGCTTATGTAGGCGCCGGCGGCGAAGACGAAGGCCTGGCTGAGCTTGTCCGCGACGTAGTCGATGCCCTTCAGGACGGGCCCCAGCCAGTCCTGAGGATTGCCCCAGTCGACCGGGCCGCCGATCTGGCGGATCGGTCCCGTGCTGATCTTGATGGCAAGGTCGGCGACGGCCTGTCGCCGCAATGTGTCCCTCTGCGCCTGGACGGCCGTGTCCTGCAGCTTCACCTCCTCGGCCAGTGCCTCGGCCTTGCGCTCTTCGATGGCGTGGATCGCGGCGGTGTCGAATGCCGACGCCGCGGCCTGTGCCGCGGTCCGGGCGTCGCTACCAGCCGCCTCGGCCGAGGCCCGCGCGGCCGACGCCGCCGCATAGGCAGTGCGCGCCGCTGTAAGCGCCCGGCCCGCGGAGTTCTGGGCCTGCTGGGCGGAGTAGCGGGCGCTGGCGGTGGCGCGGTCGGCGGTGGTCGCGGCCTCGCCGGCGGTCTTGGACGCCTGGGCGGCCTGCGCGGCGCTGGTCTCGGCCGACTTGGCCTTGTCCTTGGCCTGGGCCGCGTAGCCGGCGGCCCTCGTGGCCGCGTCCCGGGCCTGGCCGGCGGCGGTGGAGGCGTCGCCTGCCGCGCCCGCGGCCACGGCCGCGGCCTGCGCCGCCTCGGCGGCGCTCTGCTGGGCGTAGGCGGTGACGGCGGCGCCCTCGGCGATCAGCCGCTGCACGTCCGCGATGTGGGCGGCAGCGAGCTGGTCCTTGCGTTGGGCCGTGTACTGCCCCGTCTCGATGAACTCCCGCAGCATCTGCGGAGGCGCTTGCATGGCGATGCGGGCGGCAGCCTCGAGTTCGGGGCCGGCGCCGTTGCGCAGCTGGGCGGCCCTGACCTTGTCGTCGGCCATCTGGGCGTTGAATCGGCCGGGGCCGAGGTAGTCGCGCAGGGCCTGCACAGTGCCCGCCATGAGCGCGGTTTCGGCGGCGGCCTTCACCCCGGGGCCAGCGTCGTTCATGGATTGCGCGGTGGCGACCTGGTAATCCTTGACCGCGGCCGCGTACTGGCCGGTGGTCAGGAAGGCGGTCACCGCGGCCGCGTCGCCCTTGAGGGTCTGGGCGGCGGCGGAGCGGACGGCGGGCATCTCGGAGTTGGCGGCGAGGTTCGCTACGCGCTCGCGTTCGTCGAGCCGGATCGCCTTGGCGCGACCGGTGCGCACGTATTCCAGGACGGCGCTGTCGGAGCCGGAGAGGGCGGTGCGCGCGGCGGCAATGTCCCAGGGGCCGGAGATCTTCATCGACAGCAGGGCGAGCTTGCGGCCGTCGGTGGCGATCTGCGCGGTGTCCGCGTTCGGCTCGAGCACCGCCGTGGCGAGGCGGTCGGCCTCGTCCTGGTAGCGGCGGGCCTGCTGCACGGCGTCGCCGGCTTCCTTGCCCGCGTCGTCGTAGGCGGCGCGGGCGTCGATCGCCCGGTCGGTCGCGGCAGCGGTGCGGGCGGTGAGATCTTCGGCCTCGGTCCGCCGGGCCAGGTCCTGGACCTTGCCCGCCTGCTCGACGGCGGCCTGCGCCTCGTCCGCCAGGACCTTCGCCTGATCCGCGTGGATCTTGGAGTTCTGGGCGGCGGTGGCCGCCTCGCCCGCGTGCTGGGCCGCCTCGTCGGCTGCCTGCGCGGCGGCCTGCGCGTGGCCGGCGGCGGAGTTCGCCAGGCTCTTGGCGGCGGTGGCGAACAGGACCGCCTCGGCGACCAGCGACTTCGCGGCGTTGGCAGCGCGGGTGGCTTCCTCGGCGTGGCGGCGGGTCGAGGCCGCGGCCTGCTTGGCACGGGCCGACTGGGCTCCGGCGCGCTCGGCGAGTCCGCCGGCCCGCTCGGCGGACGCGGCGGCGTCCTTCGCGTCGGCTCCGGCGCCGGCCGCGGCTCCCGCCGCGACCTGGCTCGCGCTGCCCGCGACCATGGCCTCGTCCAGGGACCGGGCGGCGGTGAGCGCGTTCTCTGCCGCGGCCCGCGCGTCCAGCGCGGCCTGCGTGGCGTCCCCGGCCTTGTCCCGGTTCACCGCGGCCGAGGCAGCGGCACTGCGCGCCCGGGAAGCCGCCTGTGCCGCACCGGCGGCCGCGTACGCGGCCTGGGAGGCCGCCGCGGCGGCCGTGCGGGCGGCGTTGGTCGCCGAGCGCGCCGACTGCGCGGCGCTCTGCGCCGCGGTCCCCGCCTGATCCGCGGCCTGCGCCGCGCGGTCGGCGGCCGCCCCGGCCATGGCCTTGTCCGCGCCGGCCGCCTCGGTCTCGGCTGCGGCCCGGGCCGCAGCCTCCTTCGCCAGTTTCGATGACGCCACGGCCTGCGCGGAGGAGGCCTTCGCGGCCTCGGTCTCCCGTACCGCCTGCGCGGAGGCGTCCTTGGCCTGCTGAACCAACTGCGCGACCGTCGTGCGCTCGGCGTCGCGGGCGCGTGCCATGTGCTGGCCCACCGCCAGGAACTCGCGCACGTCCACGATCGAGCCGTTGAGCGCCAGACGCGCGGCGGCCTGCGTGTTAGGCCCGCCCTCGGTCAGGATCTGGACCAGCTTCACACGGTCGTCCGCCTCCCTGGCGGTGTACTGGCCCTGCGCCAGGAACGCCCGCAGGTCGTCGGCCGAGCCGAGCAGCGCGGCCTCGGCCGCCTTGCGCACCCCGGCGCCGGCGCCGTTCATCGACTGCGCGACCTGGACCTGCTGGTCCTTGACCAGCGCCTGCCGGTAGCCGCCGCCGAGGAAGGCCTGCAGGTCCTGGGCCGAGCCGAGCAGGGCCTTCTCGGCCAGCTCCCGCACCCTGGGACCGGCCAGCGTGTGGATCTGCGCCACCGCGACCTGGTCGTCCTTCACCTGCGCCGCGGCACGCCCGCTCTCGAGGAACAAGCGCACATCGGCGTCCGACCCGAGCAGCGCCGCCTCGGCCGCGGCCCTGACACCCGACTCCCCCGCTTCCCAGTAGCCGAGTGCCCTGACCCGGTCGGTGACCCACGAAGTACCCGGCGGTGTGCCGCCGTCCTGCCCCACCGCGAAGGCCGGAGCCGTTCCCAACAGACCGGCGAGCAACGCCAACGGCAACAGTCGAAGACTCAGCCCGCGCAGCGGAGTCCCCCACTCTCTACGTTTACGAACCAACGATATGCCCACCAGCAGCCCCTTTTGACTAGCCGTCTCGCCGGCACACCCGGCGCCCCCGAGAGCCTAATGCCAGACACCGACAAGGCAATACATGATGATACGTCAGGCAATGGTCGAGCAAAGTTCAGTCACCGGCGAAGCCCGGCCTCTCAGGGACGAGTTGGATCAGAAAGCGAGGCGGAACGAGTCCGCCGCAATAGATCGATTTGTCCCTGATGCGCACTAATTACTTACACGCGAATCGTCCCAAAAACCGCATCGGGAAACGGACATGACGGCCACTTGTCTGGCCAATGCCCTAGACTCTCGCGTCGTGCGGCCAGGCCGACCTATAGCCGGTCGCCCCTCCGCGCTGGCCATCTCCAGTTCGGACGCCTTCGCAGGGATAGGCATGCCTGCGCCGAAGAACCAGAAGAAGGTTTCAGATGAAGGCTCGTATACGATGGAAGATTGTTGTCGCCGCTATCTCGGCCGCTCTCGCGATCGGGGTCTCCACTGTCGCCTCGGCCGACAGCACCCCCGCGGGTAATTCCGCCGCCCCGCCCGTGATCGAGGACTTCGCCTACCCCGGGACGTCGCCGTTCCCGAAGCTGACCCTCCTGCGCGGGGACGGGCACATCGTCCTCGCCGACTGCTACACCGACGTCCAGATCAAGCTGTTCAGCAGCCTCGTGGGCGGTGCCGGCCCAGCGGCCTGCTTCCGGGTCACCGGTACCTCCGGGTTCCTGGCGCTCGAACTGCCACAGACCTTCAGTATCTGGACGGCGGGCTACGACGTACGCGCCCGCCTGACCACCGAAGCCGGCGTCACGACGACTGTCGACGTCCCCAAGAACACCGTGCAGAACGTCGCCGAAGGGCTCGGGCAGAAGCCGGCGACGCTGGTCGAGCTGCGGACCGGCTGACCCACCGCACACCCGGAACCCGCCATGACTCGAGCGACCCACCCCTCGGAAGGACCCGGATGAAACGCCGCACCCGCGGCCTGCTCACAGCGCTCGGCGCGGCCGTCGCCATCACGGCCTGCGTGTCCGTGCTCGCCGCGGCCGACACCACGCCGCCGGCCCCGCCGACGACGGCCGACACCTCCGCCGCCCCCCTCGCCCTCGAGGACTTCGCCTACCCCGGTGCCAACGGCGTCATCAAGGTCAAGCTCCTGCGCGGCGACGGGCACATCACCCTCGCCGACTGCTCCAGCCCCTCCCAGATCCAGATCTGGACCCGCGCCCCCGGCAACACCGACAACAGGATCTGCTTCGCCGCCGACACCACGACCGGCTTCCTCGCCCTGGAACTGCCCGACGTGTTCGCCGTTCAGACCAGCGGCCGCTCCCTGCGGGCGAGCCTCACCGCCGACGGCGGCACGCAGACTCTCGACGTCCCCAAGGACGGCTTCAAGGGCGTCGGTGAAGGAGTCAGCCGCGCGCCGACCACGGTCGTCGAACTGCGTGTCACCGGCTGATTTCCCGCCCCCCGCGCCCCTCCCTCCCTCGCACCTCTAGGACCCACTCCATGCTTCGCAAGACCTCGCCCCGTGCCCGGGTGACGAGCCTGCTCGCCGCGGCCCTGGCCGCCTGCGCGCTCAGCACCGTCGCCGCCGCGCCGGCCGGCGCCGTGGCGGCCGACCCCGCGACAGACGGCTCCCACACCTTCACCGCCAAGCTCACCATCGGCGACACCTTCCGCGCCTGCACCGGCGCACTCGTCGACCGCAACTGGATCATCACCGCCGCGTCCTGCTTCGCCGACGACCCCGCCCAGCCGCAGAACCTGCAGGCCGGCGCACCGAAGTGGCGCACCACCGCCACCATCGGCCGCACCGACCTGACCACCGGCGCCGGCAGGACCGTCGACATCGTCTCCCTGGTGCCCCGTCAGGATCGCGACCTCGTCATGGCCCGCCTCGCCGCGCCCGTCGACAGCGTCACCCCGCTCAAGCTCGCCGCCACCGCGCCGACCAGTGGCCAGAGCCTGCGCATACCGGCCTACGGCCGTACCAAGACCGAGTGGGTTCCCAACAAGCTCCACACCGGCACCTTCACCCTCGACGCCGTCAGGCCCACGGCCGTCGACACCACCGGCACGAACGGCGCGGCCGTCTGCAAGGGCGACACCGGCGCCCCGGTCCTGCGCGAGACGAACGGCCGACCCGAACTCGTCGCCGTCGCCTCGCGTTCATGGCAGGGCGGCTGCCTCGGCGTGCCCGCCACCGAGACCCGCACCGGCGCGTCCAGCGCCCGTACCGACGACATCGTCGCGTGGGTGGACAAGACCCGCCGCACCACTCCGTCCGGCTCCGTCCTGTCCGGCTCGCCGTTCACGATCGCCGACCCCGCCGACAAGCACCTGGTCACCTTCGTCCAGGACAACGTCAACCACCTGTGGTCCGTCGACCCCAAGGGCGAGGGCTGGCGCGACCTCGGCGCCTACGCCGCCGGCTCCCCCACCGCCGTGGTCAACCCCAACGACGGCCACATCGTCGTCTACGTCAACGGCCCCAACAACCGCCTCTGGTCCTACGACCTGCAGGCCGACCGGTGGACCCGGTTCACCACCACCCCCTCGGGCACGGTGCTGGCACCGACGGCCGTCCCACGCACCGTCGTCGACCCCGTCGACGGACATTTCGTCACCTACATCCGCGACACCAACAGCCACCTGTGGTCCGTCGACCCCTCGGACGAAGGCTGGCGTGACCTCGGCGCGATCGCCGCGGCCGACCCCGCCCCCGTGGTCAACCCCAACGACGGCCACATCGTCGTCTTCGTCAACGGCCCGAACAACCGCCTGAACTCCATCGACGAACGCGGCGCCGGCCGAACCGTGTTCACCACCACGAGCTCGGGCACCGTCATGGCCTTCGACGCCGTCCCCAGCACCGTGGTCAACCCCGCCAACGGGCACTTCACCACCTACATCCGCGACACCAACAACCACCTGTGGTCCGTCGACCCCCTCGGCGCCGGCTGGCTCGACCACGGCGCCAAGGCCGCCACCGACCCCATCGCCTCCATCAACCCCCTCAACAACCGCATCGTCGTCGTCGTCCACGTCAACGGCCCCGACAACTACCTCAACTCCTTCGAACCCCAGGGCCCCGGCGACGGCTGGACCCAGTACGACCGCACCCCCGACAACACCGTCATGGCCCCCGACACCAAACCCCACACCGTCGAAGACCCCACCGACCGACACCTCGTCACCTACATCCGCGACACCAACAACACCCTCTGGGCCGTCGACCCCGCCGACGAAGGCTGGACCCGCCTCTAGACCCAACCCGCGCCCCCGGAACGGAGACCACCAGGGACGCTGACGAGACAGGCCGAACCCGCCTGCCAACCGTCGACGACGAATAGCGCTACCGACGCCACGCGCAGAACCGCCGTCTCGCCGGGCACCCGCCCGGCGGGACGGCATCTGCCGTCCCGCGCCGCCAGCCAACGACGCCCCGGTGAACGGCCACGGACCATTCGGGGCACGACCACTGCCTCCCGGTCGACCACCGGCCTTCCCGCCCCCGACCGCTGCCCCATGCCGGCAGCGACCAGCGAACACAGCCCTCGCCGGCCAGGACCAACCAGTCAAACGCGAGGTGCCCCCGGCCGGCGACCGGGGGCACCTCGCGTCTCAGACTGCCGCGATCAGCTCTCAGCGGCGTACCGACGGCGCGAGAGTGCCACCAGAGCGACACCGGCGGCAAGAGCCGCGGCCGCGCCGCCGGCCTCCAGGCCGATGCCCTCGCCCGCGCCGGTCGCGGCGAGCTGACCGGAGGCCGGAGCCGGGGTGGCGGCCGTGGTGGCGGCGACCCGCGCTGGCACCACCGCCGGGGCCGGGATGGTGCCAGCGGTGGTGCTCACGACACCGGCGGGCTGGACGGGCTGCGCGGTCTGCCCGGTGGCGGTGTTCTGGGCCTGCTCCGGCCGCCGGACCGACGCGGTCGGCTTGGCGGCGGCCGCCGCGTTGGCCTCGTCCTCGGCGCGCGCCTTGTACTGGCCCTCCTTCAGGAACACAACCACATCCTGCGGGGAGCCCTTCAACGCGGCGATCCCGGCCTTCTGAACCGCGGGACCACCGACCGACAGGATCTGCGCCACCTTCACCCGGTTGTCGACCACGCGCGCGCCCGCGAGCCCGACCTCAAGGAAACGGCGCAGCTCGGCGGGCGTGCCGTCCAGGGCCTTCCGGGCCCCCTCCTTGACGCTCGGGCCACTCTCCCCGTCCGCGAGGACCGTGAGAATCTCGGCCCGGTCGTCCTCGGCACGGGCGACGAACTGGCCCTCCTTCAGGAACTTGAGCACCTCCTCGGCCGAACCCCACAACGCGACCTCGACAGCCTTACGCACAGCAGGACCGGCATTGTTGGCGAGCTGGGCGACCTTCACCTTGTTGTCGCCCCAGCGCCTCTGGACCAGCTCGACCTCAAGGAAGTGGCGCAGATCCGCCGCGGTACCGGCGAGAGCCTTCTCAGCCGCCTCCCGAACCCCACGCCCCGACTCCTTGTCCGCCAGGATCCGCTCCACCTCGGCCCGGTCCAGCGCCTCCTGGGAACCGTGGTCCCTCGCGGCCTCGGGCGCCGTGTCCGGACCGGACACCCCCGCGGGCGCCGGCTGCTCGGCCGCGGAGGCCACCGACGGGAATAGCACGCTGGGAGCGAGCGCAGCCGCGGCGAGGACGACGGACACCTTGGGCAACTTCATCAAGCAGACCTGCTTCTTGAGCGGGAATCACGGGGAGAGATCGTGAACCCGGTCAGCATAGATCGTTTGTGTGATCAGCATGCCAACACTCCGCCCGAGGCCCGGGGGCACCGGCACCGCTCCACCGCTCCACCCGTGCGGGGTCCTTCCGAACCCCCAGCAGGCCTCCCGCTCCGCCCAGAAGACAGCGGCGGCGCTCGAACCCCACGCCCGCACCCCAGCGCACGACACTCCCCTACCGAACCACAAACCGGAACAGCCCCGGCATCACAGGTGACGGGAGCGATCCTATGGACGCCCCGGCCGTCGGCCGGTCCGGTCACAGGTTGTGGAGGTGGGCGAGCTGGACGGTGCGGGCGGCCTGGGCGGGGGTGTCGTGCAGGAAGGCGTCGTGGGTGACGGGGTCGCCGATGAAGTAGCCGCCCGCCACCGCTATCCACTGGTCGCCGAGGCCGGGCAGGCCTCGCTCGACCCAGCCGACCTGGTGGCCCTCGCCGAGCACGAGCAGGACGTCGGGCTGCACCGTCCAGCCGGCCAGCGCCCAGTGGTCACCGAACACGCCGGGGTCGAGGGCGAGGTGCGCGTCCAGGTCGGGCAGGCCCCGCAGCGTAGGGTCGCGCGGCACCGTCAGCGTCCCGGGAGGCGGGCTCGGGATCGTGGGCGCGGGAGCCGACGCGGGCCGGGGCTTTTGCTGGGCCAGGCGCCGGCCGACAAGGTCACGCAGCCGATCTCCCCCACCAGCCGGGCCAGGGGTTTCTCCCCGGGGAACAACAGGCGCCGCGGCGGGGCCCGTGGCGGCGGGCACTGCTTCACCCCGGGGCGGAACAGGCGCCGAAAGGGCCTCTTCGGCACCCGGGCGGCCGGTCGCCGACGGCGGCGTTTCGCCCCGGGGCGATGGAGCGGGCGTCTCGACGCCGACCTCGGCTACCCCGGGAACGGGCAGGACAGCCCCCTCCGGTCCGGCCGCGGGTGCCTGGGTGACGCGGTCGACCAGGAGCCGTTCGGCGAGCTCGCGGTGGCGCACGGTCAGGAGACGGGCGGTGTGAAGGACGTCGGCCAGGGCTTGGCCGGCCAGGGCCGAGTCGCCGTCGCGAGCCGCCCGGTCGAGCCGGGTCAGGAAGTCGACGTCGTGACGGCGCAGCTCCGTGCCGAGGTCGAGGAGCTCCGCCGCGGGGCCGTCGGCGGCGAGGCCGGCGGGCAGCTCCGTTTCGCCTCGGGGACTTTCGGCGGCCGCGGCGAGGGCCTTGTCCCGCCTCTCCTTCTCCCGGGCGCGGTCCGCCTTCGACGAGCACGCCTTCGAGCAATACTTCGGCCGGCGGCCCTTGCCCGCCCATTCCAGCTCCGTGGCGCACATCGCGCAGGCCGGCGCGCCGAACAGCATCGGCGCGGCTGGCGGGGTCGGCGCGTTTCCACCCGGGGAGAAACTCATGATCGGAATGCTAGCCAGGCGACATGCCGGGTTTCTCCCCGGGGGGATCGGCGGTCCGGCGGTGGTGGTCCGGGCAGGGCCGGCCCGGCCGCGCGGCACCGGTCCCTGCCGCATGGTGGGGCGATGGATCAGTTGCCCTGGCCACCGCGCGGCCGCGGGATCTGGGGCAGCAGCTCCCACAGCGGCCGGCCGCTGGAGGCCCAACGCCCGAGGACCTCGCGGTCGACCAGGAGCACGTTCTGCTCGGCGCCCCACTTCTGCGACGGCTTGGTGAACCGCCCATTGGTGACCACCACCGGCACCTCGGCCTTGTGCACGCGCTCGTTGGCGCCCACCAAGCTGTACAGCACGCCCACCGAGACCCCCGCGCCGGCGACCGGGTCCTGCTTGTGCTTGCACTGCAGCACCCAGGTCCGGCCCATCGGGTCCGTGGCCAGCACGTCCGCGCTCTGGTCACCGCCCTGCCCGACCCTGCGCGCCGTGCAGCCGTCGCGCAGCAGCAGGTCGCGCACCGCGAACTCGAAGGCGTCGTGCCTCATGTGGTCCAGCCCCCCGGGACCGGTCAGCGTAAGGCGCAGCCGCCGCCGGCGCTCCAGGTCGGCCAGCCGCTGGGCCTGTGCCGCGCGGCGGCGCTCCAGCAGCCGGTAGATAGAGAGGGCCGTGACGCCGACCCCGATCAGCGCCAGTACGACCACCACCCAGACGTGGGCCGCCAGCCAGCGCAGCACCGCGAGCAGCAGCATGACGGCCATCACCGCGCCGCCCAGGGCGAGCAGCAGCTCGGACCCCTCGTCCTTCTTCTTCGGCCGGCGACCGCCGCCGCGGCGGGCCGGAGGTCTGCGCGTACTCACCGGCCGCCCCCGATGCCGACGACGACCGCGGTCCGTGCCAGTCGAGCCACCCGGTCCCACCCCCAGTACGTGGACATACCTACGGCACCCATCGCACCACCCCTCCCTGGCAGCACGTCAGCCGCGCACGGGAGCGCGCGCCGGAGCGTCAGCGGGCGGCCTGGTTCACCGCGTCGGCCACGTTCCCGACCAAGCTCAGGATCATCTGCCCCCAGGAACTCGACGCGATGACGACGCCGAACACCACGCAGACGAACGCGGTCAGCCGTTCGTTGACGCGGCTGCGGGCCTCGGTACGCCGGGCGAGCAGCAGGTAGATGACGATGGCCAAGAATACGGCCGCGCTGACCGACAGCATGTTGATCCCACCCCTGACCTCGGATACCCGTATGGCGACCACCGTCGCCCTTCGGGTGAGCATGGCATAACAGCCCGTCACGGGCGGGTGGTTCGGGACAGACGATCGTCGGCCACGCGGCCAAGCACGCACCGCGGCGTCACCCGATCACCGGCGCGGTCGTTGACCAGGACATGGACGCCGAGGACCTGCGAATCACACCGACCGATGGCCCCAGCCGCGAGGGGGTCGGGGTCCTGATCGTGGAGCCGCCGGCCACCCACCCACTGGTCACCCGCGTGGGTCCGATCTCCTTGTTCCGGGCGAAGCCGGGATCGGGCTGGAGATCGGCGGACTCGACTTCGAGATCCGGGTCGAGCCCGTGTAGACCCCCACACCCACACCCGGACGCCTCCACCACGATGCCGCGCGCGCCCACGAGACCGCGCGGATGAATACCCTGACGCTGTTGCCCCGGACCGTTTCACTGCCCGAGCCCGCGCCCGCCTACGTGGTTCAGCACCATCGGCGTGATGCCGTCGATAGCGAACAGGCCGCGGTGTCAAGGCTCCACCATGGCGGCCCTGACGCTTCGGCTGCGATCGCAGCCGAAGCGTTGATCAGGTCTCGTCAGTTCTGTCCGTTCCCCGGCGGAACCACGACCTGGCGAAGCAAGTGAGGAAGTGGCGGCCTACGTTCCGGTTCTTCGCCCGCTACCCTGTTCGCCAGCAGCTGTGGTGGGCCCCCTGCCGTGAAGTTCATCAGCCCTTGAGGGTCCGCCGGCCTCCGCCGGTCCGCGCCGGAGCGTTCCGCCCGGCCGCGCGCAACACCCTCCCCGAAAGGCAACGCCATGTCGTCACCGATCAGCAAGGAAGACCTGAGGGACTTCCGCGAGCTGCGGGATTCCCTCGCCGCTGCCGGGATCATGACCAGCATCAGCCAGATCGCCAGGGCCGAGCATGACGTCCGCAGGTGGGCCGCGGGCCGGCGCGGCGCGGTGGAGCTGTGTCAGCGCTGGGGCTGGGAGACGACGACCTTGCGCCCGCACTACCGCAGGGTAGGCGAACGGCTGTACGTAATGATGCTCGCGGACGAACACACCGAGCTCGGATGCTCTGGGGTGGCGGTCGCCAGTACGGGCGGCTGGAATGGCGACCGGCCTCGCGAACTGTGATGCTCCGCCACACTGGCGGGGGTGCCGGCCGAGCGGGCACCGCTACACCGTGATCACCGTCTGGGTGCCACCGATGAGGGCGCGACGCTTGTCCGGCAGCAGTCTCAGCGCGTGGGTCGGGCCGACCACCAGGTCGACCACCGCGATGCCGTAGTGCGCCGAGAGCCGGTCGAGTTCGGCCACGGCCCAGCCACACCGGCCGGACAGCTTGCGGCTGACCTGCGCCTGGCTGAGCCCGAGCCCGAACGCCAGATCGCCCTGCGACTCACCCGCCCGACACCGACCAGCCGGGCCGTCGAATCCTCGACCGCGGGGTCGGGCCGACCTCTTGAGGTAGGTACTGACCTCGAACGGGGTCTGCCGGGCGAGCGCGACCAGCGGGTCCACGTAGCCCAGCCACGGCAGTTCGAAGCCCTGCTGGGCATTCGCCGACAGCAGCTCCCGGGCCATGGTTGAGCGGTCCTTCGGATCCGGCGTCGCCTCGTCCGCCAGGCACTCGTAGACCTCCTCCACGAGCGAGGCCATCGTCCGCCGGCCCTCGCGGACGTGCTCCCGCGATCCAGCGTCCCGGGCCACGAGCAGCCGCTCCACCGAGATGCCGCCCGCGGCCGTCTGGGCGGTGAGGCCCAGGGCGAGGGCGGCGCGGTACTCGGCGGGGCTTACCTCGATGCTCTTCCCACGGCCCGGCCCGGTCTTCACGGCCTTGGCCGAGACGGTCACGTCTGTCCGCGGGTGGTGCTTCCTCGATCGGGAGTTCCCCCGTTCTCTGTATTCAGATCCCCTGGGACTTCATCGACGTCGTTTACGAGCTCCGCCTGGCAGCAGTGATGACGATCTGGAAGCACAACGCCACTTCCCAACGGGAAGTTAACCCCCTTGCGGGTAACCACCGACCTTTGCATAGTGTGAACCCGTGGCACCGAACGGTGCACGACGGTCCGCTGGACTCGTGGTGATCATCCGTTTCGGATCTGGTGGGAGGGGTCGGGGTGTCGGCCGTCAGACTGCTGGTCCCGGTGCCGACGGAAGTCGGTTCGGTAGTCCCGGGGATACTCGGGCCCCCGCGTGTGTGCGGCGGTGGGGACAGTGCGTCATTTCGCAGATAACCCGTCCACGCCGCAGAATACCTACGCGCGATCGAGGACGCCTCGACAACCGACTCCAGAGGCCCCAGGGACGACCGGCTAAGGCTGATATATGCGGGAATCGCACACGCGCCATGGCGACCCTCCGCAGCCTCGCCGTCGGCGTAGTGAAGACCCACTATTGATCCACCAATGGATCTTTACCAAGCTCCGATCCTGCGCCGAATTACACGGTGAGCGAACCTTGCTGACGGATATTCACAGTCTGCATACATTCTTCCTTTACTATGCACGGCCTCCTTTCCATGGCCGAACTAAGCCCTCGAAGGGTCTCTCATGCTGCTTGACGCTGCCTCCACCGGAGGCCGCAGCTATGCCAGGAGTCAGCGGATTCGATACCAGACTCTTGCCGACGTGTGGTCAGGCCGTCAGAACGGGTTCGGCCTGATTCGGTTGCTCCTATCGATCGCCGTGATCGTGGCGCATGCGCGCGTACTGGGCTTCGGCGGCCACGGGCCGTTCTACTACACCTGGCGGAAGCAGACGGAGATCGGTGGCTTCGCCGTACTGGGGTTCTTCGCACTCTCCGGCATGCTGATCACTCGCAGCGCCAACCGGATCACCACCCGCCAATTCGCCTGGCACCGCTTTCTGCGGATCATGCCCGGACTGTGGTGCTGCCTGGCCGTAACGGCGTTCATAGTCGGGCCCGCTGTGGCCCTGCACGAGGGAATGCCGCTGCGCGCCTACTTCAACCACCCCGAGGGGCCCTGGCAGTACCTGGCCGCCAACTGGACCCTGGGAGCCGCCCAGGGTGGACTGTCTGGGCTGCTCGCCCACAACCCATTGGCCGGAAACTTCAACGGCGCCCTGTGGTCACTGCCACTAGAGGTGACCTGCTACTTGGCCGCCGCGGTCCTGGCTACCCTCGGCGTCCTCAGGCAGACCCGGTCCCTGCTGCTGTTGATGCTGCTCGGCGCTTGGCTCTACCTCGTGAACATGGCGGCCAACGCCGGCACCCTGCATCCAGACCTCTACTCCCACACCGGGATCGCCTGGAACCTGCCGTTCCTGGGCTACATCAGCATGAACCAACTACTGCCGCTGATGTTCACCTTCGGACTGGGAGCCGCAGCCGAGGTCTACCGCGACCGACTGCCGATGAACCGCGTCCTGGGCCTAGCCAGCGCGCTGGTGCTGGCCCTGGCACTGACGGTAGGCGGCCTGACCACCTACGGTCTGCCCGCTTTCGTCTACTTCATCATCTGGGTCGGGGTCTACACGCCCCGCCCACTGACCCGGATCGGCAGCGGAGCCGACTTCTCCTACGGTCTGTACATCTACGGCTTCGTCGCCGAGCAGACCCTGATCGCCTTCGGCGCCACCCGCTGGGGCCTGACCACGTTCACCCTGGCCTCCCTCCTACTGGCCATGGCTGCCGCAGTCTGCTCCTGGTACCTGGTGGAGAAACCCGCTATGAAGCTCAAGCATCGCCGACCGAGGCGCGCCCGACTCCGGAACGGACCCGTCGACCCCCAACATCCGTCCGCCGGGGACGGGCAGGTCGGCTCGCCTACGCAAGACGGTGCCCTACGCCGTGCCGGACGGTAGACCGCCCGGAGACCGAGCGGCGCGAGGCAGCCCGGTGATGACAGGCCGGCTTCTCCCCGGCTACGAGCCGCATGTCCGCGCCACGGCGGCTACGCGGCTACGGGCTTCTCCGACTCGTCGGTGTGCCGGAGACGACCGCGGGCGGTGACCCGGTCTCAAGCACTACTGGCGCCTCGAACTCGACCCCGCCCCGCGCCTCTACGTCGACCGCCTCGTCCAGGTCGGCGAGACCACCCAGCTCGACGACCCGTTCCCCCTGGCTCTGTTCACGGAATGCGGTTCTGGCTCAACTTCCGGTCTCTGTCGCTGATTGAGGGGTTCGCGCTGGGCCACAGGTGGGCGGGCATCACTTGGGCGTGGCTGATGGGGTTCGGGTCGCTGACCTGCTCTTCC